>JACCZO010000086.1 GCA_013695925.1 Chthoniobacterales bacterium | reverse complement strand
GCGCTGAGCAGGACGAGCAGCGGACTGCGCAGATCGCCGGTGAGCATTTGTTTTAACCCGACGGCGACAAAGCGGCGCTCTGTTTTGTCGGCGGGATCCGTCACCCGCCGGCCGAGAGCATCGGCTTCAGCCTGGAGCCGCTCCGGCGAAATACCCGGCTTCAAGCGGCCGAGCACACGCAGAAAATGGGCGTCGGGATTTTCCTGGAAGATCGGTCCCTTAAGCGCGGCCGGGACCCAGAATTTCGTGGCGTGATCGGGGAAGTCGAAGCCCTCCGGCATCACCCCGACGACATTGTAGGCCTTGCCATCCATCGTCACCTGCTTGCCGAGCACCTCCGGACGACCGCCAAATTTTTGCCGCCAGAGACCGTGACTCAAAATGACGGAGTGATCCTGCCCCGGAGTCCCCTCCTCCGCCAAAAACGCGCGTCCATGGCTGGGCGCCGAGCGCAGCACTTCGAAAAAAGAAGGCGTAACCATCTGCCCGCGGAGCAAGTCCGGTTCGCCGCGGCCGGAAATGGTGAGGCTGGTCCCGGTAAACGCCGCCATCTGCTGGAAAACTTCGCTTTGTTTTTCCCAAGCCGTAAATTCGTTAGGCGAAAAGGAGACACGATCTTCCTGCGGAATTTTCTGCCAGATCATGTAGAGCCGCTCGGCCTCGGGAAAAGCCGGGCCGCGAAGAAGGAGTGAGTTCACGAGCGCGAACATGAGCGCGGTGCTGCCAATTCCGATTCCGAGAACGAGGATGACGGTGAGAGAGAAGACGGGGGACTTGCGCAGGGTGCGGATGGCAAAGCGCAAATCCTGGGAGCGCGTCTCGAGGAAATATCCCAGCCGAACCTCGCGCACCTCCTCTTTCACTTGCTCCACGCCGCCGAGCTCGGTCGCGGCGGCGCGCCGTGCCGCGGTCGCGTCGAGGCCTGCGCGCATCTTGGCCTCGGTCGCCAAGTCGAGATAGGAGTCAACCTCCTCCGCCAGATCGCGCTCGACCGCCTTTCGCCGGAAAAGATTGCGCCAGAAGGCAGCGAGCGATGAAAACAAGCGCATCGTTAGGCTAGCTCAGGTAGATTGCCGGCCGCGCCGCGACACGGCTCCTCTCCGGGGAGCGCACGCGCCTCGCGTGCCGTTTGCGGCGACTCGCCGCAAACATCCGTGCGACGTCCAAGCGGTGCGAAAGTAAGTGATTGCGGGTTGCCATCACCGGCACACGAGTCGCGTGCGCTCCCCTGCGCCGCTGGGGTATTCATGACGGCGCGTTCAGCGCGCTGCTGATCCCCAGGGCAATGCGTTCCCAATCTTCCGTCTCGGTCGCGAGCTGGCGCCGGCCCGCGCTGGTGAGGGAATAAAACTTGGCCCGCCGGTTGTTTTCCGATTCGCCCCAGTTTGCCTTAAGCCAGCCGGCTTCCTCCATCCGATGGAGGGCCGGGAAAAGCGACCCCGGTTTGACCTCGAAAGTCTGGTTCGTGATCTGGTTGATGCGCTGAGAAACGCCCAGACCGTGCCGCGGTTGCGGCGCCAGAGCCTGTAGAATCAATAAGTGCAGCGTGCCCTGGAGAAGATCGATTTTCTTTTTCATCGGCTCATATTGAGTGTCTATACGAGTAATGCACAGCTTCGTGTAGAATGTCAATAGGAGTAATTTCCGGGGCCCGTTTAGCGCGCCTCCAGCATCGTGCCGCGGCAATCGAGGCTGTGGCAATGGCAGGCGAAAAGACGCTCCAGCGCTTTCGTCCGGCGGTCCGCCGGCTCGAGGGCGTAGTCGTAGAAAAGTTCTTCGCCCTGCTTCAGGTCCTGCAGCGCCACGATATAGACGCGCCCGCCGCGTTCGATCGTTTTGCAGTTCGGTTCGCAGGAGTGATTGATCCAGCGCGCCGCGTTGCCGCCGACCGCGGCATTGATCACCCCCCCATCGTCGAGCGAGAAAAAGAACGTGTGATGCGGATCATCCGGGTCGAGTGGCGGCAGATCCTGCGCCTCCTTCCAAGAGATGCGTGCGCCGGTGTACTCGATCACCCGGGTCCCGCGCGGGATCAGCCGCGTGGCAAAGACCCCGGTGCCGTGCACCCGGGAGCGCTTCACTTTTACGAAATCTTGAGGCTCTTTTCGCGGACTCTTTTTCTCTACCTTCATCGTCGTCACGCTACGATTCGCAGTTGACCGACCGTTCAACCGTGTCCCGCGCGCGGACTGGCCAGAAAACGAGTTCCGCCAACTTTGAGGCTGCGGTGTGAAGGCGAGTCGTCAGCGAAGGCGCAAGATGAAGACATCCTTGCGGCCGCCCGCGATGCCCCAGTTACTCGTAAACGCGACAAAGCGGCCGTCGCGGCTGATATCCGCCCGCGGACTTGCGTAAT
>JACCZO010000034.1 GCA_013695925.1 Chthoniobacterales bacterium | reverse complement strand
AAGGCCGGCGGTGATCCCCGTCTCGCGGCGATAACGCCAAGCCTTTTGGATATCGAGCTCAATCCCCGCCACCCAGACAAAGAGCATTACCGCCCACTGCGCAATGCCGTTGAGGTGAGCGATGACCTGGGGATTGAAAACAAACTTGTAGTAATCGGGGAAAGCGCCGCCGAGGACACCGGGCCCGAGAAGGATGCCGCCAATGATCTGCACCACGACGAGCGGGGCGTAATACTCCGTTCGCCAAAGCCGCCAGACCAGGTAGGGCACGGTGAAAATGATGACCATCGCGATCAGGAAAATTTCCGAGGTGCTCATGCGTGTTACTTCGAGTGCGGCGGTAAGATGGGTGCGAATTAAGTTCGGTTGCGGCGAGACTTCGAGGATTTCGGTTCCCGAGTCAAATCCCGGCTTCGACGCCCCTCCGGTTTCCGAAACCGGACGCCGCTCCTAAAGCAAGGCGTGCGCCTGCAATGAGGCGTTGACCCACCGCGCGGCTTTTGATATTCGCAGGGCGAGCGGTATCCGCACATGAGTCCCTGCGCGAGAGCGGTTTGTCTGGCTGGCCTTTTCCGGTTCGCCGCCGCCTTTCTCCTCGCTGGCTGCGCGGCGAATCGCCCTTATCACCTGGGCGAAGCGCCGGGCGAAACGGCCGTGGCTCCCGGAGTTCGGGGAGCAGCCAAAGACATATACCGGTTAGGCTTCATCGAGTTTGATGAGCAGGGCGACTTCTGGGACCGCGATCAATTGCACAAGACGGTCCAGGCCATTCGCCAGACCGGCCGGCCCGTCCTCCTCGTGACTTACATCCATGGCTGGCAGAATAATGCCAATCCCAGGGATGCCTCCGATGTCGACCAATTCCGCGGCCTGCTCGCGCGCCTAACGGCCGACAAAACCGTGCAGAAATCCGGCCTGCAGGTCTTCGGTGTCTATCTCGGATGGCGCGGCCGGGTCGTGCATCGGGTCAACCCGGCGGTCGACGTGGTGATCTGGTTGAGCAAGCAATCGAGCTTTTATTCGCGCAAGAATGCCGCTACTCGTATCTCCTCCAGCACTCCGATCACGGAAGCGATCTTCACCCTCATCCGGACGGCGCGGCGCGACACGCCGGGGATTTCGCGTTGCATCGTGATTGGTCATTCCTTCGGCGCGCTCGTCCTGGAGAAAGCACTCGCCCAAGCCCTGGTCGGGACTTTGCTTTATGAAGAGCCGTTCGTTCCCGGGCAAAAGAAGGTCAGGGCAGACCGGGTCTTCAAGCCGGCCGATCTTATTCTCCTGGTTAACTCCGCCGCGGAATCGATTTATTCGAAGGAGCTGATCGATATGTATCGTGACGCCACGCCGCCGCTGGGAGCCCCGCATGTCATCATGATCAGCTCGGATGCTGATATGGCCACTGGGATCGCCTTCCCGATCGGGACCAAGCTTTCCAACACCCATAAACTCCTTTCCGGAAGCTTTCGCGATTACCACGAGAAAGACCGTGACACTTCTCAGTTCAACTATTTCACCGGCACGCCCGGTCACAACGATTCGCTCGAGAGCCATCGTTTGATCGAGATTAACAAGGGAACCACTGCCCTGAGAACCGACCCCTTTGACTTGAACCTGACTAATCCCGCCGGCGCCTTTGAAAAGGTGACGCTTTACACGGGGACACGTTTCGATTGGACGCAATGGGAAATCGAGCGGCATGGCCCGAATCAAACAAACTATTGGATCCTGCGTGTGCCGAAGAAAATCATCCCGGGACATAGCGGCATCTTTGAAAGCGCGTCGTGCGACCTGATGGCGGCCCTCTTCCGGATCGCCGCGTCGCCGGAGGCGGGAGCGCGCCCGGTCTCAGTGACTGTGAAGGCCAGTGCGCAAGGGGAGATTGAAAAAACGGAGCAACGCGTCCAACGCGAACGCGAAACCGGGGAAACAGTCGTGACTCCGGTGCAATCAGCAGCCACAGAGACGCACCCGCCGCCTCTCTGATCTTTGCCGGGCGGACGCTCTCACGTTTTTCCCCCGGGCGAGGTAAAATTCATCTGGGAAAAAGCCACACCGGTGGAATCGTCTGCGGATGGCGACGGAACGCGACTACGTGCTCGGCACGCACGACGAAGAGCTTGCCCGGCTGGGGCTGCAACACCGTGTCTGGCGCCCGGTGGTGCTGGACTGCTGGGGGCGGGCGGGTCTCACCCTCGGGAGCCGCGTCCTCGATGTCGGCGCGGGACCGGGATATGCCACAGCGGACTTGGCGGGGATTGTCGGCCCGACCGGCCAAGTCGTGGCGGTGGAGCGCTCGAGTAACTTCGTGCGCGCGATCGAGCAAAAATGCCGTTCTCATTCACTCGCCAACGTGAAAATCCACGAGCTGGATCTGATGACCAATGAATTGCCAGCTGATTCCTATGATTTTTCATGGTGCCGCTGGGTGGCTTCCTTCGTGACTGACCCGCGCCTCCTGGTCCGGAAGCTGTCGCAGGTCCTGCGGCCGGGCGGCAAGGCCATCTTCCATGAGTACGCACACTATCTCACCTGGCGCTTCATCCCGCGATTGCCGAGCCAGGAGCGTTTTGCGCAGGAAGTGAAAGCGAGCTGGGCCGCGACCGGCGGGAAAGCAGATATCGGTCTTGATCTGCCGACCTATCTCGCGCAGAGTGGTTTTGTCGTTAGGTCAGCCGTGCCCCGCATCTACTGTGTGGGACCGTCCGATTACATGTGGCAATGGCCGGCGTCGTTCGTCGGCATAGGGTTGGCCCGGCTCCAGGAACTTGGCCGGATCGACGCGGCTTTTGCCGCGCACGTGAAGGAGGAGCTGGCCGCAGCCTCGGCCAGGCCGGACTCACTCCTCATCACGCCGCTGGTCCTCGAGATCGTGGCGGCAAAGTTGTCGTAGGATTCGCTGACGCAATGCCCTGGACTCTAACGCATCCGGCCGCAGTTCTTCCCCTGCGACCACTCTGCCCGGTGCCGCTTGACTTCGCGGCCCTCGTGATTGGCAGCATGACGCCGGATGTGGGCTATTACCTGCGCTGGTTCGATCTCTCGCAATTTGCGCACAGCCTCGCCGGCAGCTTTCTCGCCTGTCTGCCCACCGGCGTGATCATGCTTTGCGTCTTCTACCTTTTCTGCCGGCCGGTCTGTTATGCTCTTCCCTCCCCGCACCGGGAACATCTATTCCCACTCTGCCCGGAGTTTCCAACCAGCCTGATGCGTTGGGCGATTCTTTTAGTTTCACTCCTGCTCGGCACCTGGACTCATCTCTTTTGGGATGCTTTCACGCATGAGGACGGATGGTTTGTCATGCGCATCCCGTGGTTGCAGGAGCCGGTCATGCAGCTCGGATCGACCACGATCTTCATGTACCTTCTCATGCAGGAACTGAGCACTCTCGTCGGGTTCGCGGTCGTCCTGCTCGCCTACCGGAGCTGGCTGCGCCGGCAGCCCGCGCTCGATCACCCTCCCGACGCGGACTCCAACCGAATGCGCTATTTGTTCTGGACCGTGCTCCTGGGCTTGTCGCTCGCCGTGTCATTACCGCCTGCGGTTCAATTTGCCTTCTCGACCCATCTCCAGGGATTCTTGTTTGGGCGTTGCGTGGTCTTTCGCACCGCGATTTACTCGCACGCCCTGGCGGTGCCCATCGTCCTGCTCGGCACGAGCATCCTCTATCGGAGACGTGACCGTTAGACTTTTACGGGAGTTGCATCAGGTTCGGGGACTCGACCGCCTATGAAATCGAAATACGACGTGGTAATTCTCGGCGCCGGCCACAACGGCCTGGTCGCGGCGGCCTACCTCGCGCGCGCGGGGCTTAGTGTGCTCCTCCTGGAGAAGAACGACTATATCGGCGGAGCCACCACCTCGCAGAAAGTCTTTCCCGACTACGACGCGCAGCTCTCGCGCTATTCCTATCTCGTTAGTCTCTTTCCTCAGCAAATCATCGACGATCTCGGATTGAATCTCGTGCTCCGCCGTCGCGATATTGCTTCCTACACGCCTTACGCCCGAGATAGCCGCTACGGTGGCCTGCTCCTTAGCAACTCCTCGGAGGCACAGAGCCGCCGCTCCATGAGCGAATTGACCGGAAGTGAGGCTGAATTCGACGCCATGAAGCGGTTTTACGCGTTGTCTAGGACGTTCGCCCAAAATGTTTGGCACACGCTGCTCCAGCCGCTGCCCTCAAAGGGCGAATTGGAAAAGAGTTTTTCCGCCAGCGAGCACGCCCGCGAAGCATGGCGCAGTCTGGTGGAAGAACCGCTTGGCCAGGCGATCGAGCGCTACCTGAAGGATGACCTCGTCCGCGGGCTCGTTCTGACTGATGGCAAGATCGGAGTCTTTACTCACGCGCATGACCCATCATTGCTTCAGAATCGTTGTTTTCTTTATCACCTGATAGGAAACAAGACCGGCGAATGGAAGGTCCCGGTTGGCGGTATGGGCAATGTCGCGCGCCAGCTCGAACTCACGGCCCGCGGACACGGAGCCGAGATACTGACGCGGGTTACGATCAAGGGACTCGATGTCTCGGGTCCAAACCGGACAGTCGACTTCGAGATCGAAGGAAAGGAGCAGAGCGTCGAGGCAAAATTTGTTCTCGTTAATTTCGGATTAAATATCCTGGCCAAGATCCTTGGACAATCCTACTCACCGGATGCGACTGATGAAGGGTCAGTCTTTAAAATCAACATGCTCCTGCATCGACTTCCAAAACTAAAGGACAGCGCGAACGCTCCCGCCGATGCATTTGGCGGCACGTTTCACATCGACGAGAACTATGGCGAGATGGAGGCCAGCTATAGGCAGGCCGCCGAAGGTCAGCTCCCGACTAAGGTGCCGAGCGAGATCTATTGTCATACCCTGACCGATGACAGCATCCTATCACCCGACCTGCGAGCCAGGGGTTTCCATACTTTAACTTTGTTTGGGATCGACACTCCGTTTTTCCTTTTCGAGAAAGACAACCCCGCGATGCGGGAGCGAACGCAGGCGGCATTTTTTGCCGGGCTGAACCGATGGCTTGCCGAACCGATTCAAGAGTGTCTCGCATGCGCGCGTGACGGCAGTTTGTGCATCGAGGCCAAAAGTCCGGTGGACATCGAAGAAGCGCTTGGTCTATATCATGGCAATATCTTCCAGAACGCTCTCACCTTTCCTTTTGCGGAGAACAAGGAGCAGGCGAGCACCTGGGGGGTCGAGACAGAGCATCCGAATGTCTATCTCTGCGGTTCGAGCGCCAAGCGTGGTGGAGCGGTCAGCGGTATTCCCGGCCATAATGCCGCCATGAAAGTGCTGGAGCAGGTCGCGTCGTAGCGCAGGCGAAACTCCAGGCTAGGCAATCGCTAAGAGGGCGTCTAAAAAGTCGGGCTTCGGACGGAAGTCAGGCTTCCAGCCTGACTCGGCAGGCGGGCATCTTGCCTGCCTGATTGATGCGACGGGCTGGAAGTCCGTCGGCCGAGTCAGGCAAGATGCCCGACTTCCGCTGCCGCTCCGCCTTCAAGGTTGACGTGCCGCGCTCGTTAGGCCAGCGACTCGAGCCGGCTGAGCAGATCTTTCTTGCTCGTCATGCCAGTGATCTGGTCGCGCAGAGTCCCGTCCTTGAACAGGAGGAGGGTCGGGATGGCCCGAATCCCATAGCGCGCGGACAAACTCTGATTGTGATCGACGTTCACTTTCCCGACCTTGACCGAGCCGGCTTTTTCCTTCGCGATCTCGTCCAGGATTGGCGCAATCATTTTGCAGGGGCCGCACCATTCGGCCCAGAAGTCGACCAGCACGGGCTGGGCGCTCTTTACCACTTCGCTGTCAAAATTTGCTTCGTCGATCGTTACGGCCGCGGAATTTTCCATGATTTTTTAAGAGAGATAAGTCCAGAGTTGAATGAGGAAGGTGAGCGCGGAAATGCCGAGCAAAGCCCAGCAAAGCTGCGTTGGAACCGATTCAACTAAGCCTTGCGGCGGCGGATTAGCAACTGTTGGCGGCACACTCCGGACAACCGGCGTCGATGGCACACTGGCGGGCTGGACGCCGAACTTCACCGTTGCCTTCATCGGCGAATCCGCAATCCGGGCAGTTTCTTTGCGGGGCCCGGCAGGGACAACACTGCGACCGGCGGGCGGCGGGCCGGTGGGTGGAAAGACCGGCCGCGGCGGAGCCGGCGGCTTCACGCCGGCTGGTGGCGGTGAGGGGACAGGGCCTTTCGCGGGTGGTGGCGGCGGCGGAAGCGAAGTCGGGCTCGGCGGAGAAATGCCAGGTGGCTTTCCAAGGGGCGGAAGTGGTGAACTCGCCGGAGAGCCGGCGGGCGGAAGTTTGCCTTTCGATTCCAGCACGGGCGGAGGTCCAGTTGGTTTGAGACCGCTCGGCGGTGGCGGCGCCGGCGGTTTGGCACCGGGCGTGGATGGCGGAGCGGTGGGCGGACGGACCGGCCCGGCAGAAGGGGTTGGCGCCAATGGCGCGCTGGACGGTGGCCGGGCGGGCGAGCTGCCTCCGGCGGGCGGGACCGGCTTCGGAGCGTCGGCGGGCGGTGGCGGCCGGTTTGGGAGATTGATCCGCGTTGTTTCTGTTTCCACCGGCACAGTGGGGCGATTCGTGGTGCGCGGAGGCAGGGTAATCCGCACGGTTTCTTTTTTGGGTTCGTTCAGATCGGCCATGACAAGAATCTAACTGCCCCCCGTGGGCAAAGACGGCAACGTGTCTCTCAAACCAGACCCGAGGTGTCAACCTCAATCGCCTCAGGCGAGCAAATCATAGCCGCGCACACCCAGAATTTTTCGCCTAACGAATTCCCCAACCGGAGCGGGCTCCGCCAAAATCACCCGGGTATCGACCTCGGGCGCGTCGGCCTCAGTCCGCGCGATGAGCGGCTGATCGACCAGCAATTTCAACTGGTAACCAACTTTCTCGGCCGCGATTTCGCGCGCGATCCGTTGCTGGAGCGTCATGGCCCGCCGGAAACGTGCATTTTTCTGCGCGGCGGAGATCTGCCCTGGCATCCTAGCCGCGCGCGAACCTTCCTCCTGCGAGTATTTGAAAATCCCGAGTCGCTCAAACCGCACCCGCTCGATAAACTCGAGGAGCGACTCAAACTCCGCTTCCGTCTCGCCCGGAAACCCGACGATGAAAGTGGTGCGCAAGGCAATTCCCGGAACGCCGGCCCGCAGCCTAACGATCAAATCTTCGATCTGCTGGCGACTGGTTTCGCGACGCATCCGGCCGAGCATCGCCTCATCGATGTGTTGCAGCGGCATGTCGACGTAGCGCGCCACTTTGCGGCATGGCGCGATCGTCTCGATCAGTTCATCGCTCCAATGCGCGGGATGCGTGTAAAGAAGGCGGACCCAGAAATCACCCTCGATCTCCTCGATCTCGCGCAGGAGCGCGCTGAGCGTCGGGCCACGCGAGGAATCGACCGGCTGGCGCGGGCCGGCTTTCGCGCTCCACAAATCCATTCCGTAGTAGGTGGTGTCCTGGCTGATGAGGTTGATCTCTTTCGCCCCTTCGGCGACGAGGTTCCGCATCTCCGCGAGCACAGAGGCGGGTGGGCGGCTGCGATGCCGTCCGCGCATTTGCGGGATGACGCAGAAACTGCAGGGATGATTGCAGCCCTCGGCAATTTTCAGATAGACACTGTGCGCCGGCGTGAGGCGAAAGCGCGGCGTGTCCCAATCGGGAATGTAGGTCGGCTTGGGCGTGACGAAGTTGTAGCCGGGGAC
>JACCZO010000012.1 GCA_013695925.1 Chthoniobacterales bacterium | reverse complement strand
GGACGGCGCTGGGCGGAAATTCGCGAAATGATTGGGAGCAGCGCGCTTTCCGATTTCGTTAGGCAAAAAGCGCTGGCCGTGTTTGAGCGGGTCGCGCTCGCGGAAGCGAAGATCCACGGCGTCCCGTTGGAGACGGTCGGCTTCCATGAAGTGGGCGCGATCGACTCGATCGCCGACATCGTGGGCGCCTGCGTTGCGCTCGAGGTACTCGGCCGGCCGCGCGTGATTGTCTCGCCGCTGCGGGAAGGGCGCGGCTGGATCGATTGTGCGCATGGGCGTTTCCCCCTCCCCTCCCCGGCGACGCTGGAAATTCTGCGCGGGATCGAACTCGAGTTGGTCGATGAATCCTGGGAATCGATTACCCCGACGGGCGCAGCAATCGCGCGGGAATTTGCGGAATCATTTGGCCCGATGCCGCGGATGGAGATCGAGAAAATCGGTTATGGAATTGGCACGCGCGATCTGCAGGAACGGCCGAATGTCCTGCGCGCCGTCCTTGGCCGCGCCACCGAGACCGCGCCTAACGAATACGAAACCGACACGATCATCGAGATCGAAACCAACCTCGACGATCTCTCGCCCGAACTGACCGGCGCGGCGATGGAGCGGTTGCTCGCGCTCGGCGCGCTCGATGTCACACTCACGCCGGTGCAGATGAAAAAGAATCGCCCCGGCGTCCGGTTCTCCGTTCTCTGCGAGCCCGCGCTCGAGTCGCAGATCGTGCGCTCGATTCTCCGCGAAACGAGCGCGTTTGGAGTGCGGCGGAGCGAGAAGCGTCGCTACAAATTGGAGCGCCGCTTCGAGAAAGTGCAGACCGCTTTCGGCGAGATCACCCTCAAGCTCGGCCTGCTCGCCGGCGAGGTTGTGCAGGTCGCACCCGAGTTTGAAAGTTGCCGCGCTGCGAGTGAGCAGAGCGGTCAACCTCTGCCCGCCATCTATCGCGCGGCGCTCGCCGCCTTTTCTGGGTAGCGCACACGTCTCGCGTGCTGGCGACGGTGTCCCACCGTGCGAACTTTCATGGCAGCATGGCGGCAGGAAAAGTTCGTGGCGGCGAGAGACCGCAACCAGCACGCCAGACGCGTGCGCCCCCCGGACGAGCGCGACCCGCGCCTAATGACGTGCGGCCCGGATAGAGCTTCCCTGGCCGGGCATGATCCCCCAAAATGCGCGCGGAAACCTCTGTCGTGACGATCCAGTTAAAGTGCTATGACTACCGGCGATCGCATTCCCACTCCAGACGGCGTCCAGATTAAAGGCGCCGTCACGGCCGCCTTTTCCGACATTTTGACCCCGGAAGCGCTCGCCTTTGTCGCCAGGTTGCAACGAAAGTTTGGCGCACGGCGCCTCGATTGCCTGGAGCACCGCATGGAACGACAAGCCGCGCTCGACCAGGGCGGCACCCTCGATTTTTTACCCGAGACAAAGGAGATCCGCGAGAGCGATTGGACTTGTGCGCCGATTCCGCCGGACTTGCGGGACCGCCGGGTTGAGATCACCGGGCCGACCGACCGCAAGATGGTGATCAACGCGCTCAACTCGGGCGCAAAAATGTTCATGGCCGATTTCGAGGACGCGAATTCGCCGACCTGGGAAAACATGGTCGAGGGCCAGATCAACCTGCGCGATGCGGTCCGGCGCGACATCGCCTTCACCAATCCGAACGGGAAACATTACCAGCTGAACGAGAAGACCGCCGTCCTTCTCGTTAGGCCGCGCGGCTGGCACCTGGTCGAGAAGCACGTCTTGGTCGATGGCGAACCGGTCGCCGGCGGGCTCTTTGATTTTGGGCTCTACTTTTTTCACAACGCGAAAGAACTGATCAAGCGCGGGAGCGGCCCGTATTTCTACCTGCCGAAAATGGAGAGCCATCTCGAGGCGCGCATCTGGAATGACGTTTTCAAGCTGGCGCAGGACGAGCTTGGCGTTCCACAGGGAACGATCCGCGCCACCGTCCTGATCGAGACGATCCCGGCCGCCTTCGAGATGGATGAGATCCTCTACGAGCTGCGGGAACATTCCGCCGGGCTGAATTGCGGCCGCTGGGATTACATTTTTTCCTGCATTAAACGTTTCCGGAACAAGCCCGATTTCCTCCTCGCGGACCGCGCGCTGATCACGATGACGACGCATTTCATGCGCTCGTATTCACTCCTCTGCATCAAGACCTGTCATCGCCGGAAGATTTTCGCGATGGGCGGGATGGCGGCCCAGATCCCGGTCAAAAACGACGAAGCGGCGAACCAGGAAGCATTCGCCAAAGTACGCGCCGACAAGGAGCGCGAAGCGGCCGATGGGCACGACGGCACCTGGGTCGCGCACCCCGGGATGGTGCAGCTTGCGCTCGATGCCTTTGACGCAAAAATGCCGCAGCCGAACCAGATCGGCCGCAAGTGCGACGAGTTGAATGTGGCCGCGAGCGACCTTTTGGATTTCGGCCCAAGCAGCCCGATCACCGAAGCGGGGTTGCGCCAGAACATCAGTGTCGGCGTGCAATATCTGGAAGCTTGGCTGCGCGGCAGCGGCGCCGTTCCGTTGTTCAATCTAATGGAAGACGCCGCCACCGCCGAGATCTCACGCGCGCAGGTCTGGCAATGGATCCGGCATCCGGGAGGCAAACTGGACGATGGGCAGAAAGTGACCAAGAAACTCTTCCGCAGCGTGCTCGATGAGGAACTAGCGAAGGTGAAGCGCTTCGAGGGCGACAAGTTCGAAGTAGCGCGGGGGCTGTTCGACGAAATCACGACCGACGACGTCTTCGTGGAATTCCTTACCTTACCGGGTTATGAAAATCTCGGGTAGGGTGGGCGTCTCGCCCGCCGGCGATCGCATCTTGCGATCGCGGACTTTTCTGCGGGCGCGACCGGATGAAAGATCGTTTCGGCAAGATGCCAAAACCGGCGGGCGGGACGCCCACCCTACCCGGAAAACCAGATCGAACTTTTTATGAACAAATCAACACCAGACTGGAGCAGCAGCCCGCGCTGGAAAGGCGTCACCCGCACCTATTCGTTAGGCGACGTGCAGCGTCTGCAGGGCAGTCTCGTGCCGGAACACACCCTGGCCCGACGCGGCTCGGAAAAACTCTGG
>JACCZO010000486.1 GCA_013695925.1 Chthoniobacterales bacterium | reverse complement strand
ATCCGAAGGTTGGATAACCGCTGGACGAAAATCGGCCTCGCGCCGTGTGTTTCTGGTCTTAGGATCACGAAACCTATATTCAGCGGTTTTTTATTGCCTGCGGATCAGGGCACGGTCCCTTCCGGGTCAGGTATTTGCCATAGGGAGCGCCGTCCGTGTCATCAACGTCGTGAATGAGTGAGACCTTGGGCCAAAGCGCCTGAAGGAATCTCGCTTCGCCTCGCTCGTAGAGGCGTTGAATGGCCCAAAGTGCGTAATCGGTGACCTGAAGGCACGGCTGCTCGTGCGGATATGCGGGAACGACTTCCATGGAAACGCTGGCGTCCGCGTCCGGGTGTTCGCGCCGAAAACGTTCGCGTGTTTTCAACAACTCCTGCCGGAGGGCTGCCGTGCGATCGGCTTTCCCCCGACGCGCGAAGACGACGCGATAGCGGTTTGCCTGGTGCAATCGCTGTTTGAAGAGCATTCGAACCGTGAGGTCGTAAAGCTCGTTGGGATGATAGCGATAGGCTGCGTCCATCCGGTTGCGTCGTCGGACGTAATCACGCACCACGCGCATGTCTTTCACGACGGCGAAGATCTTGAACTCCAGGTTGATGATGAGATCGAAGACCTTGCTGCGAATTTCCGGGTGGTCGTCCTTGGCGTGGAAGGCGCGCGCTTTTTCGAATGACGAAATAGACGCGTAAAGCGGGTTACGGCGAAGGTTTTTCCAAAGCGCTTCCAACGCCGTGCTGGCGTCGAGTGGCGAGGCGACCCACACCATCCCCAAAATGAAAAAGCGTGCGGCATCCGGGTCGGCGAGCCGATCGTGGCCTGCGCTGCGAAACAAAACTCCATCGCCCGCTTCGTCGACGTAATAAGAGGTCGGACTGGATATCTCGTTCACGGGAATCTCAGGCGGCGGCGCGATATAGCTCCATCTCCAATTCCTCGACCGCTTCCAAATAAGCAGGTCTGCCTCCAAAGAGATTGATGATCTCGATCGGTGTGCCGAAGGAAGTCATCGGTTCGACCTTGAGGATCTCGAGCGACTCGACACTCTTCAAGCCGCCATCGGCGTACTTGTCGAGAAGAGCATTGAGCACCGCCCGAGTTTCTTCGCCGTAGCTCCCGAAGACATTTCGTTTCTTAACGTTCTCTGCGCGCTCTCGTCGGGTGAGTGGTGGCTGGTCGAAAGCGACATGGCAGATGAGGTCGAAGGCGTCGTATCCATTCCCGACTTGCTCGGCCAGCTCATCGAAGAAGACGCCTTTGGAGGCGAGTTCTTCGAGGATCACCTGTTTGCGATCGGCATCATTCCAGACGTGCAGAAAAGCGTCCAGCGATGCGTAGGCCTGCTGGATCGTTTTGCGGGAATAGTCTTTAAGGGACTCGGTGATCAGCTTTCCGTCGGCATCGAGATATTGAACGCGCTCGGTCGCAACTGTGACCTCGACGTTATCGACGTAATACTTGGCTGGCTTTCCTCCACCAGGGGTTTCGTCCGGAAAAACCACTGTATCGTCTCCGTAGTGCCCTTCCTCCTCTTCCACATTGGAACTCTCCGGCGGCATGATCGAATCGCCCTCCTTTAATTCGTAAATTTGTACCGGATCACCGTCGAAATCCTTGTCGGCGAACATCGCTGTCGCCTTTCTGAAATCCATGATGGTGAAGTAAAACTTCCCGTAGTCTTCATTGATCCGCGTGCCGCGCCCGATGATCTGTTTGAACTCGGTGATCGAGCCGATGCGTCGATCAAGCACAATGAGCTTACAGGTTTGAGCATCGACGCCGGTGGACATCAGGCGCGAGGTGGTGGCAATGACTGGGAATGTCGATTCTGGGTCGATGAAGTTATCGAGCTGCGCCTTCCCTTCTTCATCGTCGCCCGTGATGCGCATGACGTAGCGCTTGTTCGCGGCGGCGAGATCGGGATTCGCGTTTACCAGCGCCTGCCGCATGCGCTCCGCGTGATCAATGTTCTCGCAGAAGACGATTGTCTTGGAGAAGCGATCGGTCGCCTTGAGGAACTCCGTGATCTTTGCCGCTACGATCTCAGTCCGCTTCTTTAGGATGAGGTTCTGGTCGAAGTCCGCTTCATTGTAGATGCGGTCTTCGATCTCGTGACCGTATCGGTCGGTCATCCCTTTTTCCGGTCGCCATCCGTCGAGGTCTTTGTCGAGGCCGATGCGGATGACTTTGTAAGGGGCGAGGAAGCCGTCGGAGATTCCCTGGCGCAGGGAGTAGGTGTAGAGCGGCTCGCCGAAGTAATCGATGTTGGAAACGTCCTTTGTCTCCTTCGGGGTGGCAGTCATGCCGATCTGGGCGGCGGAGGAGAAGTATTCGAGGATGCGGCGCCACGAGGCATCGTCGGCGGCACTCCCGCGGTGGCACTCGTCGATAATGACAAGGTCAAAGAAGTCGGGCGAGAATTGCTTGTAGATGTCTTGCTCGGCTTCGTTCCCGGTGACCGCTTGATAGAGGGACAGGTAAATCTCGTAGGACTTGTCGACCGTGCGATTGGTGATCTTCGTCATCGCGGTGCCGAAGGGCTTGAAGTCGTTAATCTTCGTCTGGTCGGCGAGGATGTTGCGGTCGACCAGGAAAAGGATGCGCTTCTTCATTCCAGCTTTCCAAAGGCGCCAGATGATCTGAAAAGCGGTGTAGGTTTTTCCGGTGCCAGTCGCCATCACGAGCAGGGCACGCTTTTCGCCCGCGGCGATAGCCTCCACGGTTCGATTGATGGCGACCTGCTGATAGTAGCGCGGGGATTTTCCGGAGCCGTCGTCGTAGTAGTCTTGCGTTGCGACCGCTGCTTGCTCCTGGGTGTAGCCTTTCGATCCTCGGTACCGAGCCCAAAGCTCTTCGGGAGTGGGAAATTCTTCGAGCGCCAGGTCACGTTCTGGTGAGTCTGCTTTGCCCGTCCGGTCATGCTCGACAAAGCCGTCACCATTTGAGCTGTAGGCAAACGGGACGTCGAGGGTCTCGGCATAATCGAGGGCCTGTTGCATGCCGGAGCCGACGGCGTGGTTATTGTCTTTCGCTTCGACGACAGCGATCGGGATGTTCGGCTTGTAGAAGAGGATGTAGTCGGCCTTTTTGGCTTCCCCGCGTTCGATGGTCTTGCCCCGTACGATGATTCGACCCTTCGTGAAGTAGCGCTCCTCCAGCATCTGGGTCATTACATTCCACTTCGTCCCATCGGGTCCGACGATTGCCGGGGTGATAAACTTGGTGCGGATATCGGCTTCCGTGAGCGCTTTCTTATCCATCAAGCGCGCAAAGAGCGGATTTCCTGCGGGATCGACATTGCACGCGCCTTTCTATCGGGTCTAAAAAAGAAGTCGAGGGAAAAGCGCTGCGCATGCAGCGCGGTTCGTGTCACTCTAGAAATCTCGCAGGAAAATGCGGATATCAGCTTTGAGCCAATCTCCCTGCCATTCCTGACCGAGAAAGAGAAAATTCGAATTCATCAGCAGAGATTAGGTCGAGAGAAAGCCGTGCACCTTAGCTTTGGGCATTTCTTTCACGTGCCGGAAAAACTCCGTTTCTGTCACCTGCGTCGGCCATTCCAGTCGGATGCTAATCAGAAAGCCTGCCTCGTCCGGCAGTCGCTGCGCTCCGACCGCCTTCAGCTCGATCAGGTAATTCAAGTCGCGAATCAGCGCTTTGGTCGGGTTCTTTAGCCGATAAAAATGGCCTGTGCGCAAAACCAGCTCGGTCAAAGTTATCTCTTCCTCATCCAGCAGCAGGTTTAATAGCTGCACATGCCGATTCGACATCACGCGTTTGCGCGGGGATTTCAGCCGCCCGAACAGATCGGTCATCGTGTTGCGAAAGAGAGCCTTCGCCACCTGAAGCTTGATCTCCGCAAACAATCGTCGGCACTGGCTCGCCACTCCTTTCAAGGCGAATTTCAAGAACGGCGTCAGATCGTGGCCGGCCGTCCTCGTTTCGTTCAAGGCATTCAAATAGCCGACCTTCTGTTCGTAGTAATAATTGGACATCGCGATGAAGAGCGTGTCGCGCAATCCCGTGCGCTGGAGCATGAGCGCCTCCAGCGCGCGCGCGCTGCGGCCATTGCCGTCGAGGAACGGATGCATCGCCGCAAAATGATAATGGAGCGCAAGCGCTTGAATGAGCGCGTCGTGCTCGCGGAAAACGGTGCGAGCGGCTTCGACCAGGCTCTGCAATGCCACGGTGCATTCTCCGCCGCCCTCCGCGCCCCGATGCCGCGGCGCTCCGAATGTCACGTTCTGATCGCGCTCGCGCAGCTTCCCCGGTGGGCAATGATCGTCATCGCACCCGCTCACCAGTCGCCGGTGCACGTCCAGCACCAGTTCCTCGTCCAGCGGACGATCGGCCGGCAGCTTCGCCAGCCACCGGTAGGTCGCGACCGCGGCCGCGGCCTGCTTCTGCGAACGCGTCTCCAGTTGCTCCGGCGTCTCCCGCATGGCCGCCTCCAGTTCCTTTTCCGTGAATTCCGCGCCCTCGATTCGCGACGTGCCCGCCACCTCGCGCTTCAACTGCACCTTTTGCAACTCATCCGCCCAGCTTCGCTGATAGGGAATTTCCGTCAGCGCCATCATCGCCGCCTTCGCCGCGGTCAATTCATTAAAGATGGCGGCCCGGTCATAGCTGATCCAGTCTCGCGGCAGTTCATAGCGAACGATCACTGCCCAATTAGAGCAGGTTTCATTTCCATTTCAATGCCGCGATTAATACACAGTTATGTGGTTGTAAATTAGGTGTTTATATCTTGATATAGCAATACAGTGATTCACTGAAATGTCACTTCGTTTCCAATTCATAATTCTCCGCGAAAGGCGCGGTGCATCTGCAACCTTAACTAAGTTGAGGAGACTCAATCTGGGAGCCCGGCTAACTTTTTCTGGGATCCACATGAGCGCTGATTTCTATCGGGTCTAAAAAAGAAGTCGATGGAAAAGCGCTGCGCATGCAGCGCGGTTCGTTATTTGAAAGCTGAACGGAGCCCGTGGGACGATGCGACGTAGACAGGCAGCCGCGAACCGCTGGTATTTTTCGGACATTATTGGTTACGGGCAGAGGCCCCGAAGCTCCTCGCCCCGAATGCGGCCTGCGTCGGCTTCAGTGTCGCCAAAGACGGCGGACGGCTCATCGCCTATACCTGGTGTGGGGAGCGGACACTCGACCCCGAACATTTCGCCAGTGATCCCCGCATTGGTGAACCGCTGTTGCCCGCCACAGGCAATCGTGGCTGCTGAGAGCGAGCCACACCCGATCAACCCTAGAAATCTCGCAGGAAAATGCGGATATCAGCTTTGAGCCAATCTCCCTGCC
>JACCZO010000476.1 GCA_013695925.1 Chthoniobacterales bacterium | reverse complement strand
TCGCGGCCGCGCCGTCGCTGGCGAGAAAGAGGCCGGTCTGGCCGATCTCGGAAGGCTCGCAGCTGCGCTTGAGCGGCGCGTGTTCCTGGTAGTGCTTCAACATCGCGGAAAAGCCGCTGATCCCGCGGGCGGCGAGAGTGTTGACCGGGCCGGCCGAGATGCAATTGACTCGGATTTTTTTCGAGCCGAGATCGTAGGCGAGATAGCGGGTGCTGGCTTCGAGGCTGGCTTTCGCAACGCCCATCACGTTGTAGTGCGGCACCACTTTTTCGCTGCCGTAATAGGTCATGGCGAGGATGCTGCCGCCCGCGGTCATGAGCGGAACGGCCGCGCGGCTGAGCGCGACCAACGAATAGGCGCTGATATCGTGCGCCGTCCGGAAAGCTTCGCGCGTCGTGCTCACGAAATCGCCCTCGAGCGCTTCCTTGGGGGCAAACGCGACTGAGTGGAGAAGAAGATCGATCCGCTCGGTCTGGCCGCAAACTTTGCCGAAGAACGCCTCGATTTCTTCATCCTTCGAGACGTCGCAGGGATAAAGAGACGCGCCCTCGCCAAATTCGCCGACCAGTTCCTCAACATTTTCTTTCAGCCGTTCGCCCTGGTAATTGAAGATGAGCCGGGCGCCGGCCGCGGCCCAGGCTTTGGCGATCGCCCAGGCGATGCTGCGTTTATTCGCGACGCCGAAAACGACGCCGGTTTTTCCTGCGAGAATTTGCTCTGCCATAATGCAGGGAGTCTAGCGGCTTTGCGTCGCAGGGGAAAGCCCGCGCCGGTGAACCAGACCGGGTAATCCGCCGCGATTCCTGGCCTGACCCGAATGGCACTAAGATAAGAGCGGTTTAGGACGTTTTTTGTTCGCGTCGGTCGGATTCGCGCCCCACGAGCCGCCGAAGGTAGCGCAAGCTTCCAGCTTGCAAATTCCACCCCGCAAGCCGGAAGCTTGCGCTACCTTTCTGCGCGAAGCCGTGACCTAATCAGGTCGCTCACTTCGATGGTGGTGTTGCTCGCTCTAGCTTGCGTGTCTCCATGTCGATCGACTTGGTTTTGCCTTTCACTTTCACTTTACCATCGGCCGCGGTGGCCTGGGTCGCTTGCGCCTCAGTGGTAGCTTCGGTTTGACCCTTGCCTTGTCTTTGGGCGCGTTTTTCGCCGCGGGATTGGGCCTTGGTGTTGGCGGCGTCCGGGCTGTCGGCGGTCGCGGTCTCGCTCTCGGATGTTTTGGCGGCGTCGCGGGCTTTGCGCCCCTGTCGGGTCCGCGCCTTCACATCGGTGTCGCCTTCGGTCGCGGAGGTCTCAGTTTGCCTCTGCGCCCGGGCTTTGCCTTTGGCTTTGGCGGGCGCGGTCGTGGGACTGCCTTTGTTTGAGCGTTTTCGCGCGGCGGGGCGCGGCGAACTGACGCTGTTCGCCTTATCGCCCGCTCGAAGGACCGGAGTGGGTGTCCGGGTTACGGCACCGCCGCCGAGCGCGTTGTCTCGCAATATCACGAGGCGATTAACGCCGCCGGCGTTCGGCTTGGAGTTGTTACTCTTCAAGGTCGGTGTTGGTGATGGCGTGGGATCCGCCATAGCTATTGAGGAAAGCGCGACGGCCGCGAAGAGCGCCAGTGTTATCTTCATTTTGGTTCTTCTTTTTCCCGACGAGCCATGATCTCCACTCGTTGTGGAAAGACAAGCGCTCGCGGACGATATTCATTATCATGGGGTCGATCTGGGGTCAACAGCTTCGCCTCCAGCTAGGATCGACGAGCCGGAGTGACGGCATATAAGACGAGGAGACCAAGCACGAGGGAACCAGCTGCGAACGCCCGAACCACTTCGGAGCCGCACGCTCGCCCACCAATCGAGAATCATACGAGCAAACCGAACGCCAAGAAATGGCGTCAGCAGACCACCGATGACGATGGCGAAACCGCAGACGGCAAATCAGGGCAACCCCAGACTGACCCGCAGGCGCAAGGTCCCCGATCGAGGGCGTGACGCTCGACAAGGAGACGGTGCTCGAGTTGATGATCGTGAAAGCCCTGCAGGTGGCCGGCCAGCTCAAGGCCAACGCGAGCGTGAGCGGCGACAACACGCTGCGAGTGAAGGCGACGATCAGCCGCAACACCTTCATGCAAAAACGCGACGACCTCCGCGACGATGTAGCCGCGGAGATGCACGACCTTGCCAACACCAACCTGGCGGCCCTGGTCCCTTACGGGACGACGGCGGCGACGCTCTCGGCGCTCTCCACCCGGATTGGCCTATATGTCCTCGCGGTGCCCTCCACCCGCACCGCCCGCGGGCACATCACCACGCTGACGGACGCGCTCGAAGCGGAGTTGCGCCGGGCCGATATGATCCAGCGCGAACGGCTGGATGGCCTGATGGAGCAATTCAGCGACACGAATGTGACGCTCTACAACGACTACAAGAACGCGCGCAAGCTGATCGA
>JACCZO010000474.1 GCA_013695925.1 Chthoniobacterales bacterium | reverse complement strand
AGGCGGGTTTTATATTTGCGCATCTGGCGCGCGATCTTGTCCATGACCGCATCGATGGCGGCGTAAAGATCGTCGGTTTCTTCCTGCGCTTCGATCGTGATGTGGTTGGAGCAGATGAGGACGACCTCGGCCCAGTGACGGTATTTCTCGACCCCGAGGATGACGCGGGCTTCGATGATTTTGGGATAGTCGAGGTGCAGCCCTTCGATCTTGCGCGTGGCGTATTCGTTGATCGCGTCGGTGATCGCGAGATGGCGGCCGGTGACTTTGACGTTCGGATTGGCGTTGGCGGTTTGCATGCGGCTCCTTTGGTTTACATCTGAAAGCGTTCGCCAAGGTAAAGCTGGCGGCTGATCGGGTCGTTGATCAGGAAATCTTTTGTCCCTTCGCTCACGACCCGGCCTTCATCGATGAGGTAGGCGTGATCAACGATGGAGAGAGTTTCGCGCACGTTGTGGTCGGTGATGAGAATGGCGAGGCCGGATTTGCGCAGGTTCACGACCAGTTGCTGGACGTCGTAAACCGCGATCGGGTCGACCCCACTGAATGGCTCATCGAGCATGAGAAGTTTGGGACGGGTGACGAGGGAACGCGCGATCGTTAGGCGGCGCTTCTCGCCGCCGCTCAGGGTGAGGGCGGTGTTTTTCGCGATCCGATCGATCCCAAACTGGTGCAGCAATTCGTCGCAGCGATGGCGCCGCTCCTGTTTGCTCAGGGACATGGTCTCGAGAATGGCCATGATGTTTTGCTCCACCGTCATCTTGCGAAAGATCGATTCTTCCTGCGGCAGGTAACCCATCCCGAGCCGGGCCCGCTTATACATCGGGTAATCAGTCACGTCGGTCCCGGAGAAAACGACCCGGCCACTGTTCGGCCTAACGAGGCCGACGATCATGTAAAACGTGGTCGTTTTCCCGGCGCCGTTCTTGCCGAGGAGCCCCACGATTTCGCCCTGGCGGACCGAAAGCTTGATGCCATTCACCACCGCGCGGCCGCTGTAGATTTTCACCAGGTCGTCCGTGAGCAGAACTTCGGCGTGCCCCTCCGACGAGGTCGCGCGCGAGGCGGATTCAGAAGCGGGCGGCGGAGCGGTGATCATGGCTTCTTCGTTTCCGCGCCCGGAGTGGGTTTCTCGTTCTTATCCTTCTTTGAGCCCTGCCGGATCTCCGTCCGGCTGGGGCCGCGTGTCGTCAGGTGACCGTCTTGATTCAAAACCATGACTGTATCCGGGCTCGTCGCGACGTGGGTATCCAGGCCTTGCTGCACGCGCGGGCTCCCTGTCAGCACAACGTTCCCATCGGAGGAAGTATAGACCGCTTTCTCAGCCAGTCCGACAGCTTTTGATGGCGAGCCGCTCTTGGGATCAGATTTGTCGCGGACCACGCCGACGTGTCCTTCTGCGATCGCTTTTTCGAGGCCCTCGCCTTCTTCCTTGTGGATGTAAACGGTCAGCTTGTCGGATTGGATATTAAAGCGCGGATCGAAAACGCGGACATGACCGGAGAAAATCCCGATTCGTTTTTCAGTATCGAAGGAGGCTTCGTCGGAATAAATCTGGGTCGCGATCGGCTGACCGTTTGCGTCGGTCGCGGCGGCGGCCGGCGAGGCTGCGGCTTTGGCACGGGTCGAATCCTGCGCGGCGACCGGGCTCACGAGGGCGAGGGCAAAGAGAAAAACGGCGAGCGGTTTCATGGTTTGGCGTTGGACCCGGCGATTTCCTTCTGGTTGAAAATGGTCATGTGGACGTTGCCCTTCAGCGTGCCCAGCTTAGTCATGGTGTTGAAACTCATACTATCCCCGGCGATCTCGAAATCGGCCCGTTTCACATTTGTCCGCGCTCTGGAATCGATCACCCGGGTCTCGAGATCGAGCACGGCATCGCTCATATCGACCTTGAAATCGGGCTGCTCGCGATCGTCGAAAGTGGTCATCTTCAGGTTTGTAAAACGGACGTGGTTTTCATCGACGCGGGCGGCGCTGGCGGCCTCGAAGCGGCCGATCAAGTTCCCCTTGATATCGTAGTTCGGCAGGATCAGCCCCTTTGCTTCGTGTCCAACGGTGAGCGGAATGTTTTTCAAGCCGAGCCCTTCCGTCGCCCCGGGCGTGGGGGTCGGCGCACTTCGGCGGCGTTTGCGATCGCCCGCCAGGGCGAGCGAGCTGCCGACAAGCAACAAGACAAGACTCAGGCGTGCCCCGCGGAAAACGCGGGACCCGCTATGACACGGCAGCATGAATAGCTTTTAACATGCGCAAATGCTTCGGCAAATCCTTTAGCGGAACTTGGTTCGGTCCATCGGAGAGCGCACGCGCCGGATTCTCGTGCACCTCCATAAAAATGCCGTCGCAACCAGCGGCGAGCGCGGCCCGGGCCAGGACCGGAGCAAGAGCGGCATCGCCGGAAGTGGCATCGCCCGCGCCCCCCGGGCGCTGGACCGAGTGGGTCGCGTCGAAGATGACGTGATAACCGTCCGCGCGGAGCCAGGCAAGCGAACGCATGTCGGCAACGAGATTGTTGTAGCCAAAGGTGGTGCCGCGTTCCGTGAAGAAAAACTTTTTCGCGCCGAAGGCCTGCAGTTTCTCGGCGATGTTACGCACGTCCCAAGGGGCGAGGAATTGGCCTTTCTTCACATTCACAACGCGACCTGTCTCAACGGCGGCGCGGATCAGATCGGTCTGCCGGCAAAGGAACGCCGGGATCTGCAGGATATCGATAAATTCCGCGGCAACCTCGGCCTCGTCGGGCGAGTGGACATCGGTCGTGACCGGCATGCCGATTTCACGCCCAATCTCGGCGAGCAACGCGCAGCCATCGCGCGCGCCGATTCCACGATACGACTTCACCGAGGTGCGATTCGCCTTGTCGTAGGAAGCCTTAAAGATAAAAGGCAGCTCTTCCGCGGCGCAGATCCGGGCGATCCGGCGCGCCATTCGCCTAACGAAAGCCTCGGATTCGATCACGCAGGGACCGAGGATAAACGCCGGCCGTTTTCCCCCCAGCGTGACGGAATTAATCGCGAGAGATTTCGGCTTCATCGTCACTGCGGCAGCCAGCCCTTTCGACCACTTTAGGAAACCGTCTCGACCAGCTCGGGATCGGGGGGAACTTGATCAAGCGGAGCAGGCTCAATCGCGATGATGGCGTAACAGCCGGTATCGCCTTCGGCATTCAGCTCCACCACTTCGCCCAGCCGATGGCCTAACAATGACTTCCCGATCGCGGTTTGATAGGAAATGATGGCGCGGTCCGGGTCGCCATCCCAGGCACCGAGGATCGTGTAGGTCTCCTCTTTGTGGGTGTTCGTGTCGCGCAAGGTCACGATCGTGCCGATGGAAACCTGCGAGAAGTCGGGACTCTCGAACGCGGTCCCGCGGGCGCGGTGGAGGTCCCGTTCCAATTCCGATTTGCGCCGCATGAGGACGGCCTGCATTTCCTTGGCGGCTTTGAACTCGAAGTTTTCGCGCAGATCGCCGTAGGAGCGCGCGACGCCGATCTCCTTGCTGTTTTCGGGAATCTTCCTGTTCACCAATTCTTCGAGCTCGGCTTTGCGTTTCTGAAGGCTGCTCCAGGAAACGACCAACGCTTCACTCTTCTCCTCGACTTGCCCGCCGGTAATGAGGCTCTGCAAATCCGGATAAAGCTTGATGATGCGCGCCATCAAGGAACGCTTGGTCAATTCGTCGAAGACCGGGCTGAGCATGAGACGGCGCATCACGTCGCGCGCCAGCCCCGGGTCGGCTCCGGCAAAGATGTCCGGGATCAAGGAACGATCGGAAAGGAGGAGATCGCGCAGGCGCGTGCTGCGGCTGTTGCTCTCGTTATGCTGGTCGCGCTCGCAGGCGGAGAGAATGGCGCTGAGCAGCTCGGGGTTGATCAGCTCCGGCCAGTCAGCCCGGTTTTTGCAGAGCCAGAAGAGCATTTCGCTGGTCGCGGAATGTTCGCGCAGGCTGCGATCGACCGCGGCGCGCAGGTCATCGAGCCGGCCGGCCTCGGCGAAGACTTTCGGCATCGAGGAGACGAGGCGGGCGTTGCTTCCCTGCATGAGCTGCAGGGCGCGCACCGTCCAGCGTTGGCCCAGCGCAGCGGGCAGGACGTGAAGCACGCGGCGCTCCTTGGCGGAGGGAAGTTTCGGAAGGATGTCGGCCAGGCGCGTCTCTTCCTCGGCTACCAAATGCTCGATTGTAAAATCGGGATTTGCGCTCCGCAATCTCGGCTCGCGCTGGAGGAGATCGTCGCGGCCGATGAGGAGTTCGAAAGCCATCGCGGGATTGAGCCGCTGGTTGCGGCGGGCGGTTTCCTCGATCGCGTCGAGGAGCGGCTGCAATTGTTTTTCCGGCTCCTGAAATTCGTGATGCAGCTTGATGATCTGGTCGAGCGCGGCGGCCTGTTCTTTCGGCTGGCGCGCCTGATTGAAAAAGGCGAGGAGCTCATCGGCGCGCGAGACAGGGGCGTCGCGCAGCTCGATCGGGTCGTTCTTCTTTGTCGGGATGAGGAAGTGGCCTTCTTTCTTGAGCAACTTCTTGGTCGAATCCCACCAGCGCTTGAACTCGGGCTCGCTGAAAACGTCGCCTAACAACCAGCCGCTGATCTGGGTCTGGGTCGCTTTTCCACCCAGGCTCTGCAGAATGTTGCGCATCATCCCGGCGGCATCTTCTTTCAGCTGATTCTTAAGCGCGTCGAGATCGGTCGCTTTCTGGGCGAGAAAATGTTCGGCCGGAATCGGGGCCAGATTTTCCGCTGCGTAATGCAACTGCATGGGGTGGGCTTTCTTCTTTGCGAAATCGATCAGGATCTGGTTGAGGAGCAGATTCCAATCGGCCACCCGGCCGAAGCCCCAGCTTTTGTGCAGACAGAAACTGCCGGGCTTGAGTTGATCGAGCATTTCTGCATTGGCCGCCGTGAGCTTTCCTGAGTCGACCAGCTTTTGCAGTTCAGCATCCATAAAATGTGGGGAGGTAATGATGCACGAGGCGCCACTCGTCGCAAACCAGGCGCGCGTTGATTCCGATTGCCCGCCCCGGTCACTCGTGGAAACCTAGCGCCGCGTGACGGTCAGCATCTGGTTTTGGGTAGCCTTTCATCTCGGAGTGCTGATTGCGCTGGCCGTCGATCTCTTCTCCGACCGGGGGAGCGAACGGATCAGCCTCGCCAGCGCGGTACGGCGCAGTCTGCTTTGGGTCGGTCTCTCGTTAGGCTTTAATGCCCTTGTCTGGTGGTGGCAGGGGCCCGACCAGGCGGTCGATTTTTTCACCTGCTACCTGATCGAGTACTCGCTCAGCGTCGATAACATTTTCGTCTTCGGCCTCATCTTCGCCTACTTCCGGGTCCCGCCGCGGTATGAGCACCGGGTCTTGATCTGGGGAATTTTGGGCGCGCTCATTATGCGCGCAACCATGATTGGGCTGGGGGTGGCGCTCGTTTCGCGCTTTCATTTCGTTCTATATGTTTTCGGTGGCTTTCTCCTCATCACCGGTGTGCGGATGCTGTTCTCCCAATCGCAGCCGATCGATCTTGAACACAGTTTCATCCTCCGCGTCGTGCGGCGGCTCCTCCCGGTGACAAGCGATTATCACGGACCGAAATTCATCGCCCTGGTTCGTGGCCGGCGCGTTCTCACCCCGCTCGCCCTCGTCCTGATCGTGATCGAGGTGATGGATTTGGTCTTCGCGGTCGACTCCATCCCGGCCGTGCTCGCGATCACGCGCGACACCTTCATCGTCTACACCTCCAATATCTGCGCCATCCTCGGCCTGCGTTCGCTTTACTTTCTCCTCGCCAATCTCGTCGCCCGCTTCGTTTTTCTGCGCTATGGGCTGGCGATCATCCTGTGTTTTGTTGGGCTGAAAATGCTGGTCGAGTGGTGGATAGAAATTCCGAGCTGGCTCTCGCTCCTCATTATTGTCGCGGTGCTGAGCACGACGACTGTTGCCTCGCTTTTCGCGACTCGAAAAGGGGCCGCCTCCGCGACGCCTTAAAGAAGTGTTGCAATCCGGAAGCCGAACCGGTTTACTCGCCACGTTCTTATGAAATTGCCGGTCGTTTTGTTGCTCTCTGCCGGATTTGCCGTCAGCTCGTTCGCCGACATTCAGGATCCGCCGGCAGCGGATTACGGGCCGACGCGTAAACTGTCGCGGGGAGTGGCGAACATGGTTTTCGGTTGGTCGGAAATACCGGTCACGATCGGCCGCATCAATGAAAAGGAAGGCAACGCCGCCGGGGCGAGCTATGGGGTCATCAAGGGAACCGGGCGAGCCTTTGCCCGTTTTGGCGTCGGCTTTTACGAGGCGCTGCTCTGGCCCTTCCCGGTTTATAAAGGCACCTATTATCCGGTGCTGCGCAGTGATATTCCCTGGATTCATCGCGGCTACAGCGAATTCCCGCCGGAGCTCGGGAACGAGTCGAAATATCCCTACGTGCGGGATTACTAAGCCGCTCGTTAGGCGAAGGACGGTTTGAGGACGTTTCGCGCGGAGGACCTGGCGGCGCGAATCAGGCCGCTCTTTGAGGAAAACTTCGCCCGCTACGGCGAGTTGGGCGCGGCGGTTTCCATCTGGCAAAACGGCCGCTCTTTACTCGAGCTGCAAGGAGGCTACCGCGACGCGGGTCGCGAACTGCCATGGACGAGCGAGACCATCGTCCTCTTCTGGTCGGCCACCAAAGGCTTGGGTAGCGCCTGCCTCCTCCACGTCCTGCAGGAACATGACATCGGTCTGGAGCGCCGGGTAGCGGAATTCTGGCCGGAGTTTGCGCAGGCCGGCAAAGACGAAATCCGGCTTGGACAACTTCTTTCCCACCAGGCCGGGCTGGCCGCGCTCGACACTGTGGTCGAGATCACGGATCACGCCGCGGTCGTTAGGGCATTGGAAAAGCAAAAGCCGCTTTGGGCGCCGGGCACGGCGCACGGCTACCATGCACGCACCTTTGGTTTTCTGCTCGACGAATTGGTGCGGCGCCTCGATGGCAGGACACTTGGTGTTTATTGGCGTGAGATCTTCGCCGAGCCGCTCGCTCTCGAGATCTGGATCGGACTGCCCGAGGGGGAGAACGCTCGCGCCGCCACCGTTTACGCCGCGAAGGCCACCGGTCCGGCGACCGATCCATTTTACCACGCCTTAACGATCCCGGGCACGCTGCAGCAGCGGGCTTTTTCCTCGCCCCGCGGCTTGAACGCGGTTAGCGCAATGAACGATCCGCAGAATCGCAAGAACTCCCTCGTTTCGCTCGGCGGAATCGGAAGCGCGCAGGCCCTGGGCAGGTTTTACGCGATGCTGGCGAACGGCGGTGAGCTGGATGGAAAGCGTTTCTTCTCGCCCGCGACCATCGCGCAGATGACGACGAGGCTGGCCTCCGGACTGGATCGAGTTTTTCTCATCCCAACGGCGTTTTCGGCCGGTTTCATGAAAGATGCGTCCGAAGCCAGGACGCGAATCTTCGGCCCATCGGGGCTGGCCTTTGGGCATCCGGGAGCGGGCGGAAGCAACACCTTCGCCGATCCGGAAAACAACCTCTCCTTCGCCTACGTGATGAACCAAATGGAGCGGCAGGTCTTGCCCAATGCCAAATCGCTCCGTTTGGTCGATGCTCTCTATGAGTAACGCCGGGCGTCGCCATCGGATGGTGCAGGCTCGCCGGGCCTGCGCCATCTTTTAGCGAAACGCTGTCTTCTAAGCTAAGGACAGCGCACCGTCTGGAAGGTGATCGAGTCGGTCGCCTTCGTCTGGCCGTTCTTCATCACCGCCACGGTCGCGGTCGCAATGACTTCATCGCCGTAGAAGGCGGTGACAGTCGGGTTCGCCTCAGGCGTCGTTTCGAAGACGCCGTCA
>JACCZO010000464.1 GCA_013695925.1 Chthoniobacterales bacterium | reverse complement strand
TTCCAAAACTGGACGATCGCGGGGAGCAGGCACGCGCCTGGGTTCCCCAGCACCAGCGCACACTATTCCCGAGGAGGACGTTATTGCAAGACTGAATTCCCCTCACCTCGGGCGGTTCCTGCATTGGGGTGACAACCGCCGTGTCGCCACTTTGCGAACATCAGATTGCCGGGAAAACGGTGCAGAGGGTAATCCACTCCATCCGGCCACGGCCTTCCCGAAACGAGGACTTCCATATTGCTCTCAAACGAATTGAAGATAAAATGACAAACCCAGAATGAAAACCCCGCCCACGACCCAGCAATTCGATCGTCTCCCCTTTTCATCCGGCTGGATTGTCGCCGGCGCGCTCGCCGTTTTCTTCCTGCTCAACTCCGCGGGAGGGAACCGCGCCGCACAGGCGGACACCTCCGATCCTTCCGCGCCGTTGGCACAGGAAAACTCGACGACCGAAGCGCCCGCAGATCCCGCCTCTATCATTTACCTCACAAATTTCAAGAGCGGCACCGTCCAGATGTTTACCACCACGGGGACCAAACTCGGGGTCTTCTACACGACGGTGAACCCGACCGGCCTCGCTTTTGATAGCGTTGGGAATCTCTTCGTTTCGAGCGACGACCCCACCGGTTACTCCATTCGCAAAGTAGCGCCGGATGGAACCAGCACGATCTTTTCGACTAATGGCTTGAGCGCACCGCATGGGATCGCGATTGACAAGGCCGGCAACGTCTTTGTCGCCAACGCGCAGAATGCCACGATCGAGAAATTCACGCCGGACGGTGCCGCCAGCGTCTTCGCTGACGCGAGTGTCGGGGTGGCGCATCCGGCCGATCTGCTTTTTGACGTGGCCGGCAACCTCTTTGTGAGCAATGCTTATGGCGGACCGACGCGGACCGGCTCGGTCCAGAAGTTCGCGCCAGATGGCACTGGAACGGTTTTTGCCGACAGCGGGTTCAGTACTGCCTATGGCCTCGCGATCGACGCGGCCGAGAACGTCTATGTCTCCAATTTCGTCGGCAACACGGTGCTGAAGTTCGCCGCCGACGGAACCTATCAGGGAGTCTTTGCCAGCGCGCCCTTGAAGGGTCCGCATGGGATGTTCTTCGATAGCGACGGCAATCTCCTGGTGGCGAACAATGGTTATAACCGGATCGAGAAGTTCTCGCCGACCGGTTCCTATCTGGGTGTCTTCGCCACCACGGGATCGGGCCCGCACTTCTTCGCTATCTATCCGCCGCTTCCCACGCCGACGGCAACTCCCACTCCGACCGCCACACCGACGCCGACTCCAACGGTAACTCCAACACCGACCGAAACACCCACACCTACCCCAACGGTAACGCCGTCGCCGACCGAGACACCAACGCAAACGCCAGTTCCACCAACGATCGATCGGCAGCCGACTGACAAGACGGTATCTATCGGAGAGAGCGCGACCTTCACCGTCCGCGCGAGCGGCGGCACGCCGTTGCTTTATCAATGGCAAAAGAATGGCGTCGATATTCCCGGCGCAAATCAGGGGACCTATGTCACTCCCCCCGCGACCGCGTCGGATAACGGAAGTCTTTTCCGGGTCACAGTGAGTAACGGCGGCGGCAGTGTCACGAGTAACTCGGCGACTTTGACAGTTAATCTTCCGCCTGCCATTACCGCTCAGCCGGTGGATCAGACGGTTAACGTTGGCCAGACAGCTAAGTTTCAGATCACTGCGACAGGCACCAGAACTCTGACCTACCAGTGGAGGAAAAACGGGGAAAACATCCCGGGCGCGCTGCAGCGTTCCTACCTACTCCGCCAGCCGCGACGGGAGACAACGGCGCGCTCTTTTCTGTTGTGGTGACTAATCCCTACGGCAGCGTGACGAGCAACAACGCCACGCTGACAGTCCTGCCATGATTCTCGCTTTGCTGATCGATGATGTACCATTGTCAGAATCAAGACGAATCCGCCGCTAACGATCAGGGCGTCCATACTCAATTTCCAGTTTCGGTTATTTAGGCGGCTCAAGAAACGACCCAGCTAATCGTGCGGATGTTTTTGGTTGGATCTTCAGACGAAATCGGTTAAAGTATCGATAGAAATAACAAAGTTATGAATTCAATCCTGTCCCGCCGGCTCGCTCAAGACCTTCGGTCATTAAGCTTCATCGCATTTCTTTGCGCTTCGACAATCCTCGGTGCTGCTCAGCGCACGGATCCATTCGCTTCCGTCCTGCCAGCTTACCTGCAAGGGATCAGATCGAACCCACTCACCTCCGACGACGTCTTCGACATTTTCCATTCCAAGGAAACTGTGGCCGAGTCGACCACGAAGGTGGGGACGCTCTTTCCAGCGTCGACGCCGGCAGTTTATCCTAATGAGTTCCGCACCATCGACGGATCCAGAAACGCCCCAGGCGATCTCGGGAGGGCATTGTCAGTCGGTCTGCGCAACACCACGATCGGCTACGCCGACGGCTTGGGCACGCCGGGAGGGACGACCCGCAAGGGGCCGCGCGAGATCAGCAATCTCGTGAACTTCCAAACGGCGCCTATCCCCAACAGTGTCAACGTTTCCGGATTCGTCTGGAACTGGGGCAACATCGTCGATCACGATATGGTGCTGACAAAGATAGCCATCCCGGCCGACTCTTTCCCCATCGCGATCCCGCAGGGCGACCCGGTCTTCGATCCTAAAGGCAGGGGCGGACTCTTTCTCACCTTCAACCGCAGTGGTGCATTGATCGTGAACGGAGTCCGGGAGCAGGTTAACTCCAACACCGCCTTTCTTGATGGCTCCGTGGTTTATGGCTCGGACAAAAAGCGCCAAGACGAAATGCGGACGCTGGATGGGACGGGGCATCTGAAGACCAGCGCTGGCAATTTAATGATGTTCAACGTCAACGGGTTGCCCAACCAGCCGCCGGCTGATCGAGGCCTCGATCCCGGCCTCTTTTTCCTCGGGGGCGATGAGCGGTCGAACCAAAACCTCGCGCTCAGCACGATGCAGAACCTCCTGGTTCGGGAGCACAATTTCTGGGCCGATTTCATCAAGGCCGGTGACCCGACGCTCGACGACACCGGGATTTACCAGCGGGCGCGCGCCATCCTCGTAGCTGAAATTCAGTCCATTACGTATCGAGATTTTATCCCGATCCTCCTTGGGCCGAATGCACTTACACCTTACATTGGCTATAATTCGAGCGTGGATCCGCGAGTTTCCCTCGCCTTCTCTACCGCGGGCTTTCGCGTCGGCCATACTTTTCTCCCGCCGGTGCTAAACCGGCTGGACGCGAGGAACCGCTCCGTGGGCGATGTCACTCTGGACAAGGCATTCTTTCAGCCCCAGCTAATAACCAAGTTCGGCATCGAGCCATATCTGCGTGGCCTCGCGAGGCAAATTCCACAGGAAGTCGATGTCAGCATTGTCGATGGCGTCCGCAACTTTTTCACCGGCATAGGCACCGGCTTCGACCTGGCGGCGTTGAACATCCAGCGCGGCCGCGATCATGGCCTGCCAAGCTACAACCAGGTCAGAATCGATTACGGGCTCGTTCCGAAGGCGACTTTCGCCGAGGTTACTTCGAATCTTGATTTCCAATCCCGGCTCGCCAGCGCCTACTCCTCGCCCGATGATATGGACCTCTGGGTCGGTTGCCTCGCCGAAGATCACGTCAACGGCGGACTGGTAGGCGAGACGATGTTCGCCATCTTTAAGGACCAGTTCGAGCGCTCGCGCGATGGAGACCGCTTCTGGTATGAGTCATACTTGGACGCCGCTACGCTCGCGCTCGTTCAGCAACAGACTCTGGGGGCGATGATTAAAAACAACACCAGCATCGCCAGCGAGATGCAGGATGAAG
>JACCZO010000456.1 GCA_013695925.1 Chthoniobacterales bacterium | reverse complement strand
ACGGTGGGCACGATCCTGCTTTCCAACCGGAGCCGAGGCGCGGGGGCGACCGACGGCACCGGCGGGCAGGGAGTCAAGCCCCTTCCCATGACCCATGACGGCTGGATTCAGCCGACGGTGGCCCTGTTTGGCACGGGTCAACTTTCGCCGGAGGTCGAGGGATGGATCAGCAAACTCACGCCCGAACAAAAAGACCCGAGCCACATTGATTGAAATGACTTGGGGTGCGGCGGAGCAAACTCTCCGCCGCGCCGCACGGGACGGCCGGCCAGGCCGCCCACATCGCCACCGGCAATCCATAACGCCTGTCGCAGACGCGACAAAAAATTAATTGAGGGCGCTGCAAGTCAGCCCTCGTAAGGGCGAGGGCGGCTGCTCGAGGGCGGTCTGCAACACCTCGTCAACCGTTTCCACCGGGACGAATTGGATTTTCTCCTTCGCCTCCTCCGGAATGTCGACCAGGTCCTTTTCGTTCAGCTTCGGGATGATGACGGTGGTAATCCCGGCGCGCATCGCGGCCAGGCTTTTTTCCTTCAGGCCGCCGATCGGCAGAACCAGGCCGCGGAGGGTAATCTCGCCCGTCATCGCGACATCCGAGCGCACCGGCGTGTCACTGAAAAGGGAGGCCAGCGCGGTGAACATCGCCACTCCGGCGGAAGGTCCGTCCTTCGGCACGGCCCCGGCCGGGACATGAACGTGAATATCGGTTTCGCCAAAATCCTTCGGCGTCACGCCGATTTCGAAGGCGATCATCTGCACGGCCCGGCCTTCCGCGTCGCTCGGTTCCGGCGCGGGGCGCGTGCCGCGAATGGAGATACGCTGCCGCTCGACAGTCAGATCCACTTTCGAGCGATCGACGCCGGCGAGATCGACGCAGATGCGCAAGCCCTTGTCGCACTGGAAGGCGTTGATTGCCGGGCGCCAGCGATAGGGCCCGGGCGGTGAGAGTTGCAGGCGGGCCAGTTGGTAGGTGACATCGCCGAGCGTTTCGTGCAGCCAGCGCAATTTGATTCCGCGGATCGTGTTCATGCGTCTTGCAATTTAGACTACGCGCACCCCACGTCACCTGCGCGTGAAAAAGTAACAACCGCGTAACCATTGGGAACTTGGTCCCGCTGCGATGTCTACTAAATTGCAGTAACCGAACGTTTCTAAATCGACCAAATGACAAGTAACGACCACTTTTTCGCATTAATTGGAGAGCTTCGTGTCTCCTGTCCTCTAAGGTTTACACAGAAATGAGAAACGCGATGACCAATATGAAGACAAGAAAACAGTTCGATCGATTCAACAAAGGGTCAGACAGGCGGGGGAAAAGCGACAGCAGATCGCAGCTAACGAAATTGGCTCTGGCCATCGCGCTTGTCGCCATGCCCCTGCTTTGGGCTACACCCGCCAGTGCGGTGGAGACGCTTCCGATTCTGTGGGAAGCCGGCGGTCTGACCGCCGGGAACGACGGCGCAGGCCAGGCCGCCCGCATCGCCACCGATCCTTCCGGGAACGTGGCCGTGGTCTCGGGGCCTTCAATGGCGAAGGACCTGGCGGTGACTTCGTATACCGAGTCGGGAGTGTTTCGCTGGCAAAGCGTGATCAGTCCGTCGATCGGAACCTTCCAGGGAGATTGGGTCGCTGCCGCTCCGAACGGCGACTTTGTGGCCGTTGGTCACAATGTCAATTCCAGCGGGAACCCGATCGCGATCACGCTCGTGCGCTTTGGTTTCGACGGAGCCTTCCAGTGGCGTGTCGATCTTGGTGGCTTATTTCCGAGCGTCGGTCGATTGCGCGTTGATTCCGGCGGCAACGCCTACCTCGCCTTTAACATCCTTGGCGACGGCCAGGACATCCAGTTGCACAAATACAGCCCGGCGGGTGCACTGCTCTGGTCGCAAGTGATCAACACGGGCTTTGCTTCCAACAATATCGCCACATCCCTGGCGTTCAGTCTGGATCACACCGAGGTCGCGCTAACGGGTGACACGATCGGCGGAGTGGAATGGATCACCGCTCTCTACGACACTGCCACTGGGGTTCGGAAATGGCTGGTGGTCGCTCCGGAAGGCACGGCGGCGCTCGATGTGGTGATGGATCTCACCCGCGTCTATGTAACTGGGCAGGGTAATGCCGGGATCACCGGCTTCCTCACTGTCGTCGCCTATGACCGCGCTACCGGTGCACGCCTCTGGCGCACGGACAAGAAGCCTGCCGACGGCGGAAGCGCCACAGGTCTTCGCATGGCCTTGGCGCCCGACGGAAGCGTGGTCGCGACTGGCCAGACCTCGCGCGGGTTTCTCGACTGGTACACGGTAACTTTCGAAACCACCGGTGCCGTTCGGTGGGAGGCGGTCCGTGACGGCGGGCTGAACACCGACGAAATCCCGGCTGCCGTGCTGGTGCTGCCCAGTGGAACCACTGTGGTGACAGGAAAAGGCGGCCCTAATCTGCCCGGCGGATTTATTCCGGGCGTGACAGTGGGCTATTCGCCGACGGGCATTCTTTTGTGGGAAGCTTTCTCGCCTTTAGCTACCGTCTGGGTGACCGATCTGCCTAACGGTGACGTGGTCGCGACCGGTGGCTACGACGCCTATCTCGCGGCCTTCCGGCCGCCGGGGACGACCTCCGGGACGATGCACATTGCCGATCTCGATGCTTCTGCTGTCTCGATGGGACGCACCTGGACCGCGACAGTCACGGCGACAGTCCGGGACAACGGCGCCGCCCTGGTCTCTGGCGCAACGGTGAGCGGGACATGGAGGCGTGGCAACGTCGGGACGTGCATCACGACCGAGAGTGGGACGTGCTCGGTCGCGTTGTCGACCAGGGCGAAGAATGAGCAGTTTACCGTCACCGGCGTGACTCACGCCAGCCTGACCTACGACCCGTCGGCCAATACCGACCCGGACGGCGACAGCAACGGCACGGTGATCACGATCAGAAGGCCCTGAGCGTCGGGCCGAGAGTGCAGCGTTAATGAGTTCTCCAGCTGGGGTCATTTCGCGTCGAGCGAGCGTAACCGGCATCGTAATCGCCGGATAAAACCAGGCGAAAAAGATAGTTGACTACATAGTCCACTATGGCATGGTTCCTCAATGCCGAGGAAAAGCGACGCCCAAGAGCGCCTGATGAATGCGGCGATGGATTTGATCTGGGAAAACAGCTACGGATCGACTTCGGTTGACGCGATCTGCGAGAAGGCCGGGGCGAAGAAAGGCAGCTTCTATCATTTCTTTGAATCGAAATCCGAACTCGCGGTAAAAGCTCTGGAAGCGGATTGGCAACGCAAGAAGGCGCGAATGGACGAAATTTTTTCGTCGACTGTTCCGCCGCTCGATCGCCTGCGGCGCTATTTCGAGCACGTCTATCAAGGTCAGGCCAAAGCGCATGGCGAATGTGGAGCGGTGCTTGGTTGTCCCTATTGCAGCATAGGGTGCGAGATCGGAACGCAGGACCGGGCGATCGGCGACCAGGTGCACAAGATCCTCGATCGGAATGCCAGGTATTTCGAGTCGGCCATTCGCGATGCCCATGCCCAGGGCTTGATCTCCGCGCCGGATGCAAAAGCGAAAGCGCAAATGCTGGTCGCTTTTTTTCAGGGAAGCCTGGCGCAAGCCCGGATTGAAAACGACGTAAACCGTTTGCGCGACCTAGCCAGCGGTGCGCTCGAATTGCTCGGCGCTCAGCCGCAGCGCGCCGCGAAATAACGCACCAACTTTTTCAAATCACAACCAGAAAGAAAACAATAGATGACTAGTCAAGTAACCACCTCACCCGCTGCCTTGGAAACTCACGTCTCGGAAAAGTGCCAGCCTCCGGCCGATGCTCCGAAAGATTATTGCCGGAAACTGAAGAGCGGCATCTCCCGGCTCGAAACCAACATCCGTCTCGAATACGAAGAGACCTTTCCCGCGGGCGGCGAATGGATTGCGAACGCGATTCGCGAAGCGCGCGAAGCAGCGTGGTCCACGCCTTACCCGTCGCTCTTTTTCCCGGCCCTCGCGCATCTCCGGGTCAATGAGCGGATGCCTTCAGCGTAACGAAAACCAACAAGCCACGAAATTTAATGAACAACAAAAAGACTGCACTAATCACCGGAGCGAACAAAGGCATTGGGCTCGAAACCGCCCGCCAGCTCGGGAAAAAGGACATCACTGTCTTGGTCGGAGCCCGGGACATGGCCAAGGGCAAAAGCGCCGTTGAAGAGTTGCGGAAAGAGGGGATCGACGCGCACCCACTCGAAATCGATGTCAGCGACCCTGCCAGCATCAAGAAGGCCGCCGCCAAAGTCGAAAGCGACTTCGGCCGGCTCGACATCCTGATCAACAACGCCGGCGTAATGAACGACGACAAGAAGAAGAAAGTGAGCGAGCAGGCGCTGGAGATCTGGCGTTCGACCTTCGCGACGAATCTATTCGGCGTGATCGAAACGACGAACGCGTTCCTGCCGCTGCTGCGCAAGAGCGAGGCCGGGCGGATCGTGAATCTCTCCAGCATTCTCGGATCGACGGAGTTTCACGCCACGCCGGGCTCGCCGGTTTACGAGAGCAAGGACACCCCGGCCTATAACGTCTCGAAGGCCGCGGTTAACGCCTACACCGTGCAGCTCGCTTACGAGTTGAAGGACAGCAAAGTCAAGGTGAACGCCGCGCACCCGGGTTGGGTGAAGACTGACATGGGAGGCGAAGGCGCGATGATGGAAATCGAAGACGGCGCCAAGACCAGCGTCGAGCTGGCGACCCTCGGCGCCGACGGGCTTAACGGCACCTTCGTGCACATGGGGAAGCCATTGCCATGGTAAGCGCGCTGGAGGGCAACGCTCTGTCGTTGCCGAGATTTCATTTGCAGGCGGGGGAGGGCCTTGGACTGGAGGAATTGAACCACGGCGACGACGCAGCATCGCCCTCCAGCGATCAATATTTGCTGGATGCCTATTCGCAAACCGTCGCCGCGGTCGTGAGTCGAGTCGCGCCGAGCGTGGTCAACATCCGCGTCCTGAGCGGAGAGCGCGGACAAGGTGGCGGTTCCGGATTCATCCTCGCCCGCGACGGATTTATCCTCACGAACAGCCACGTCGTGCACGGCGCGCGCGAGATCGAGGTGACGCTGCGCGATGCCCGGGTCTTTCCCGCCCAACTAATCGGCACCGATCCTGAAACCGACCTGGCCGTGATAAGAATCGATGCGCCCGGCGTCCAGCACGCGCGGCTGGCGGATTCGTCGCAGATCCAGGTCGGCCAGATCGCGGTTGCGGTCGGATCGCCTTACGGATTTCAACAGACGGTCACGGCCGGGATCGTGAGCGCACTCGGACGCTCGATGCGCTCCGAGTCCGGTCGCCTGATGGATGAAATCATTCAGACCGACGCCGCGCTCAATCCGGGCAACTCCGGCGGCCCGCTCCTCAACAGCGCGGGCGAAGTGATCGGCGTAAACACCGCCGTCATTCTCCCGGCGCAGGGCATCTGTTTTGCGATCGCGAGTAACACCGCCAAGTTCGTCGCCGGCTGGCTGATCAAAGACGGCCGCATTCGGCGCAGCTCGATCGGGGTTGCCGGGCAAAACGTGTCCTTGCATCCACGCGTCCTCCGGTTTCACAAACTGCCGTCGAACAGCGGCGTGCTGGTGATGGAGGTGGAACCGGCAAGCCCGGCCGCCGGCGCAGGTCTCCGGCCTAACGACACCATCGTCGGTTTCAAAGGCCAGCCGACCGCCTCGGTCGACGATCTGCACAAACAGCTCGTCGCCGCGGAAATCGGCGTGGCCTCGCCACTCATGTTCCTTCGCGGGACGGAAAAGCTCTTCTGCCTGGTCGTGCCGCGTGAACTCCCGGCGCTCGTCACTCAGACACGCCAACAAACTTATTAATCAACCAATCAAAAAACATGAACGAACCCATCAACATTAACGAAGCCAGCTTTGAAAAAGCCGTCCTGCAATCGCCCGTTCCGACCCTGGTCGATTTCTGGGCCGAATGGTGCGGGCCCTGCAAGATGATCGCGCCCGTCCTGGATGAGATCGCACGGGAGAGCGAAGGACGCTTTCGGGTCACGAAGGTAAATATCGACCACGATCCGGGGCTGATGCAGCGCTTCGGCGTTCGCGCCGTGCCGACCTTGCTCTTTTTCAAGGATGGCGAAGTGAAAGACCAGCTGGTCGGCGGTGCGCCCAAGAAGGCGATTGTCGACAAACTCAACCACCTCGGCGCGGCCGCGGCCTAACGACAGCAAATTATAGCAAGCTTTGAAACGAAATCATGACGACAAA
>JACCZO010000372.1 GCA_013695925.1 Chthoniobacterales bacterium | reverse complement strand
GACGGCGCGGTCGTTATTCCAGGAACCGAAGACGGCGCTGATCGAACCCCACAACTGCGCGCGCGGATCCTGCGGAAATGATTTGCCGGTCCGGTCTTTGATCAGGTCCTTGAAGCGCTGGACCATCGCTTTCAAGTCGTCGACCGAGAGCTGAACGTCGGGGAAATTGTGGTTGCCGTAGCGCTTGTCCTTGATGTGCTCGATCACGCTCTCAAACGGATCGTGATCTTCGCCCGCGCGTTTCTGCACACCCATCACGACGTCGCCGTACATTTGCAGAAAGCGGCGGTAGGAATCCCAAGCGAAACGCGGGTTATCGGTCGCATTCGCCACGATCTCGACCACGGTGTCGTTCATCCCGAGGTTCAGGATCGTGTCCATCATCCCGGGCATGGAGTCGCGCGCGCCGGAACGGACGGAAAGGAGAAGCGGACGCTGTTTGTCGCCGAGCTTTTTGTTGACAGATTTCTCGACCTTGGCCAGCGCCGCCTCGACCTCGGCCTCGAGGCCTTTCGGGTAGGCGCGTTTGTTCTCGGAAAAGTAGGTGCAGACCTCGGTCGTGATCGTGAATCCCGGCGGGACCGGCAACCCGATGCGGGTCATCTCCGCGAGGTTGGCGCCTTTGCCGCCGAGGAGCGGTTTCATGCTGCCGGCGCCGTCGGCCTTGCCGTCGCCGAAGTAATAGACGTTGCGCGTCTTTTTCGCGGCAGGTTTGGCGGGAGTGGCTTTGCGTTTCGGAGTCGATTTGGAGCGGGCTGATTTGGTTTTTGTGTCCATGAGAGATCGGGAAATTCGTGAATCGTAACTTGCCCGTGGGAAGCGCAAGCTAGAACGCGAGGTGGGGGTGTCAACGCAGAGGAAGAAAGAGGCGCGTCTTACGCTTACAGCGGCTCTCTCCGAGCTTGACATTTACGTTGCGGCTAGAGAAACTCCGCTTCGTCCGCCAGCACCTATCACCACTGGCAGTGCTCCACCTAACGAAGGTCACCTCATGAAACCCCTTGCCACCTCTTCGCAAAAACGAGACCGGTTTCTCTCAATAGCCATCCTGCTGATTGCATGTGCCCTCCCCAAGACCAGCCCGGCCGGGAGTGCGACGTGGAGGACGACCGCGGCTACCAAGGACTGGAACACCGCTTCCAACTGGACACCGGCCACCATTCCAAACGGTCCGGATGATACCGCGTCCTTCGGAATGACGATTCCGGCCCTTGTCTCCATATCGTCAGCTACGGAAGTGGAGGCGATAACTTTTCAAAGCGGCGCCAGCTCCTATACCATCACCGCGAGCGCCCTGGTCGCATTGACAATCAGCGGCACCGGCATCGAAAACGAATCAAGCACGAGCGAAATGTTCGAGACCGCGGCTAACCGCCAGGGTAACCACGGCGACATCTTTTTTACTGGCGGATCAACGGCTGGAAGCCAGACCGTCTTTACGAACAAGGGTGCGTTGCTGGCAGACCAGTTCGGCGGCTCGACCCAATTTTTCGATTCCTCGAGCGCCGGCAGCGGTCTCTTCCTCGTTCTCGGCGGAGCAGCCGTCAGCGCGCGCGGCGGTTTCATGCAGTTTTTCAACGTTTCGATGGCCGCGACGGGCACGTTTGAGACCGATGGAGCGCAAGTCGAGGGGGCCGAGGGGGCCCTGATTAACTTTCTGGACAACTCGAGCGCAGGCAATGCCACCTTTGACATCAAGGGCAGTCAAAGTGGCGTCACAGGTGGCAGCTACATCCAGTTCTTCAACAATTCCAGCGCCGGCACCGCTAGCTTCACAATCGAAAGCGGCGGCGCTAGCGGCGGAGCTCGTGCTCTCCTCTTTTTCCGCGAGACCTCCAACGCCGGTGACGCGACTTTCTTTAATGAGGGCGGGCTGAAGAGCGGGTTTGGCGGCGGGAGCACCCAATTCCTCGACACTTCCACCGCCCAGCAAGGAACTTTCACCAACCTCGGCGCGGAAGTCGCGGGAGCTACCGGGGGTTCCACAGAATTTTTTGACTCATCAACCGCAGGTCAAGCGACCTTTCTCAACAAAGGTAGCGGGATAACGTTTGCCTTGGGAGGTGTCACCAGATTTTTTGGCACCTCCAGCGCCGATCGCGCCACGTTTACCGTCGACCCAGGCTTGCAAAGCGGCGGTGTTGCAGGAGACGTCCAGTTTTTCGATTCCGCAACCGCAGGCAGTGGAAGTTTTACTGCCAACGGATCGGCATTTGCGGGAGCGAGCTCCGGCAACGTCCATTTCTTCGATGATTCGACCGCGGCCGAAGCTAACTTCGAACTAACGGCAGCTGTAGCCGGGGGCGGTTTCTTACAGTTTCGCGATAACTCAAATGCCGGCGACGCCACCGCACTCGCCGAAGGCGCAGTGGCAAGCGGAGTGTTTGGCGGCATCATCGAATTCTACGCAACCGCTTCTGCCGGGAACGCAACCTTCAGCGGGAACGCTGCCTCGGTCGAGGGGGGACTCGGGGGACGCATGGTCTTCTCAGAAAGCGCGAGCGCCGCAGAGGCAACTTTCGTCGCGGAGGGCGCGACAGTGGCGGGCGCGCTGGGCGCCTCGGTCCATTTTCATTTCAGTTCATCAGCGGCAAACGCGAACCTGAGCGCCAATAGCGGTTCCGTGGAAGGCGGCGGAGGGACGATTCTTTTTGAAAACGGTTCCTTTGGCGGAACAGCCCGGGTGCAACTTTACGGCTTCGGCAACATGGACATCAGCACCCATGACGCGGGGAGTGTGACAATCGGGTCACTGGAGGGAGACGGCAAGGCCTTGCTCGGAGCGCGCAACCTCACGATCGGCAGCAATAATCTTAGTACCGTTTTTTCCGGCGCCATTCAGGATGGCGGACTCAGTGGGGAACCTGGAGGTTCAATTTCAAAAACAGGCCTGGGCACGGTGACTTTAGATGGTGCGAACAGTTACACTGGCGGCACGACCGTGGAGGATGGGACGCTCGTCGTGAGCAACAGCGCCGGCTCGGGCACTGGTACCGGCCCAGTGCAGGTGGACAGCGGAACTTTGGGCGGCAGCGGCATCATTGCAGGCGGAGTCACGGTCGGCACAGCAGGCGGACCTGCTGCATTTCTAGCTCCCGCTCATGCCACAAATAAGCAAGCCACCCTCACCATTCAAGGTGCCCTAACCTTCAATTCGGTGTCGACCTATACCTACACGTTCAAGGCGAAGAAAAAGCTCTCTAAAGCGGACAAAGTGATCGCCAACGGTGTAACTATTAACAGCGGCGCTAACTTTGTCTTAAGTGGCATAACTCAGGGCAGGCTGACGCAAGGTCTCGTCCTCACCGTTATTCGCAACACCGCGCAGACGCCGATTGTCGGCACCTTTAGCAACCTGCCCGACGGCGCGATCATGAATGTGAACGGCAACAATCTCCAGGCCAGCTACGAAGGCGGTGACGGCAACGATCTCACCCTCACGGTCGTGCCGTGACCTTTGCATTAGACAGGATTAACAAGATTAACAGGATTTTGGGGAGGAAGAATTCGGCGGCGGATCTCCCCATCCTGTTCATCCTGTAAATCCTGTCTCTTCCATCGCCATGGGGCGCGCCCAGGGGTCGATCCTTGCAAGCCTTGCAAAGCGCAACTCGACGACTCTGCGCGCTTCTGCTTTGCTCAGGAGCGTGGCTCGCAAGGCGCGCGTTCAATTCCCCGGCGCAGTTTATCACCTGCTTGATCGGGGCGATCGGCGCGAAGCGATCTTTCGCGACGACCTCGATCGGCGACGTTTCCTCAGCACCCTCGGCGAGACCTGCGGGCGGACGGGATGGCGAGTCCATGCTTTTGTCTTGTTGACCAATCATTACCATCTGCTGGTGCAAACCCCGCAGCCCAATCTGGTGGCGGGCATGCGCTGGCTGCAGTCGACGTGGGCCATGCGCGTTAATCGCCGGCATGGTCTTGCGGTCAGCTGTTTCAAGGTCGCTATAAGTCGATCGTGGTCGATCCCGAGGAGCGCAATTACCTCGTCACCCTCAGCGATTACATTCATCTCAATCCCGTCCGCGCTGGGCTGGTTCGGCTGGATGGGCGACTCTTCGAT
>JACCZO010000347.1 GCA_013695925.1 Chthoniobacterales bacterium | reverse complement strand
AAAGTGGGGTCGGGCGACGGGTCAGGCGACATATTCTGACACATTTGACCATCGGCGGGGTCGCGCAGCGGGATCAGAGCTTACTATCTTTCGCGCTCGATCCCGATTCGCGGCCAGCCAAGCTGGTTTTCAATCGCACGATCACGTTGCGCGACACCTGGGGGAAGAACTGTAGACGCCGCCGCGCTCCGCCGAGCGAAGCGTCGACAGTCAATCTGCCGGCGGCTGTTCGCCGCAGGCGTCGAAATACTGGCGCAGGAAAACCAGATCGGCGGCGTCTTTTGCGCGATGGGTGTGCACTTTCATCCGCCACAACAGACGCGGGGAAGCGAAGGGAATCGGAACGCCTTGCACCTCGCGCACGATGACATCCCTGGCTGCTTCCGCATATTCGATTCCGGAAGCCGACCGCATGAGATCGACGACCACCTCGTCCGCGACACGCACAACAACATACTCCGCCACTTCACCCGGCTTCAGTTCCAGGACTGCTTTGTCGGGAAGCACTTCGAGCCCGCGATAGACCAGGGCCTCGTTCTGGAGATCGGTCGCGACGACCAAGTCGATGTCGCCAGTGGGCCGGCCATAACCGGCTTGAATCACCGCAAACCCACCGACCACGACATACTTCGCGCCGACCTCGTTCAGCTGCCGGCAGAGCAGAACGAGATCGTCTTCGGTCGGTTGTCGCGGTTCTAGCTGGGCGAACGGCGAGCGCTCTGCGCCAGCATCTTCATCATCCATGCGTTAGCTTCCTCGTGGCTACGGAAACGGAATACGCCCTTGGGGCAGAGCCCACCGTGACCAAAACTGCGACGGAGTTGATTTGCGGTCTTTTGTCCATCCATCGCAAATTTCCAAGCGTCGCGCAGCTTCCTTCGACCGACGGTTTTGCCGACCGGATCTTGAACGTTGATCACCGGGAACTTCATCCGCCCGCAGTCTCTCACCTTTGCGCCTAACGAGCAAGCACGCAGCGCCGCTGCCATTCCCGCGGGGAGCGCGTGCGCCTTGCGTGCGGGCGACCCCGAATGCTTTTGGGGTCGCGAACTTTTCCCGCCGTTTCCGGAAGGTTGCGTCGAGGCGCCGCAACCGGCACGCGAGGCGCGTGCGCCCCCAAGAAGCCTGCCGCTAGAACTGACTCACCGCGCGATCAAGCCGGGCCAGGGCCTTCGTTTTCCCGAGAATCTCGAGCAGATGATAGAGGCTGGGACCGGCGTTACTCCCGGTCACGGCCAGACGAGTGGGGTGCACGAGCGCGCCGACTTTCACGCCCAGCTCGGTGGCGGTCGCCTTGAGCGCGGCTTCGATGGAGGTGGCGTCGAAGTTTTCCAGCGCCTTGAAAGCTTCGCGTAACGATTGCAGGCGCGGTCTATTTTCTGGAATGAAATGCTTCGCCACGCCTTCCGGCTGATAGCTGATCTCGTCTGTGAAATAGAAGCCGCAATAGGCCGGAAGCTCGCTGAAGATGCGGAACTTGCCTTTGCAGGTATCGAGCGCGGCCCGCGTGTAATCAGGAGGAAACTTGCTCGTGTCGAATCCCGCTTTTTGCAGCGCGATCAAGGCGAGCGAGTGGAAACGATCGTCAGGCAATTGGTGCGCGTATTCGCCGTTCAACCAGGTGCACTTGGCGAGATCAAACGATGCGTTCTTGCGGTGGATTTTTTCCAGCTCGAAAAGCCTGACGGCTTCGTCGATCTCAATTTTCTCGCGGTTATCTTTCGGCGACCAGCCGAGGAGACAGAGATAATTGCGCACCGCTTCGGGCAGAAATCCCTCCGCGATGTAGGTGTTGAGACTCGCGCCCGCGTCGCGCTTGCTCATCTTCGAGCCGTCCTGGTTGAGGATTAGTGGGATGTGGGCGAAGCGCGGCGGTTCGGCCCCAAGGGCGCGGTAGAGCTCGATGTGTTTCGGCGTGTTGGAAAGATGATCCTCCCCGCGAATGACGTGGCTGATCTGCATCTCGAGGTCGTCGACCACGTTCACGAAATGGAAAATCCACGACCCATCCGGCCGCCGGATCGTCATGTCGGGATGCGTTTCCGGGTTCGTTAGGTCAAAATCGATCTTGCCGCAGACGACGTCGTCGACCACGACATGCTCGCGCGGGGAGCGGAAACGGATTGCTCCGTTCTCCTCAAAAAGATGACCGCCTTCTTCGAGCCGTTTGAGATGGTGCTCGTAAATGTCGTTTCTTTCGCTTTGAAAATAAGGTCCGTAACTGCCGCCAACCTGCGGGCCTTCGTCCCAGTCGAGCCCGAGCCAGCGCAGCCCGTCATAAATCGCCTGCGTCGCCTCAGCGGTATTGCGCGCCTGGTCGGTGTCTTCAATTCGCAGGACCAGCGTCCCGCCGGTGTGGTGCGCGTAGAGCCAATTGAAAAGCGCGGTGCGCGCCCCGCCGATGTGAAGATAGCCGGTCGGTGACGGGGCGAAGCGAACTCGAACGGCGGAACTCATTTGGTCCACCCTTCGCGAAAGCTGATCGGCCCGCAAACCCGGCTTTTATTCGAGGAAAATCCGGCCGGCGCGCCGACGCGCATGACGCGCGCGCGGCAGGTTCGTTTTCGCGACGGAAGGGTTGGATTGCAACAAGGCGCGGACGCGCTCGATCACGTCAAAGCGGACGTCCGAGATTTCATTCCCGCGCAGCCAGCGCAGAATAGTGCGCCGTTGCACAGCAACGGGGAGATCGCGCAATCGCCTGACCTCGAGGAAAAGCGCGTTCTCGCTTTCGTTAGGCAAAAGCTCATCCAGGCAAGCTTCCTCCTCCGCGAGGATGCTGGCCGCGCGCCAGAGGTTCGCGCGCACCTTGCGCCCGAACTCTTTTTCCAGCCAGGGCACGATCTTGTGCCGCGTCCGGTTGCGGCGCGCGTGCAACTCCTGATTGGTCGCGTCGTCGCGGTATTTCAGCCCGTGTTCCCTGATGTATTCATCGATCTCGGAACGCCAAACGCCCAGAAGCGGGCGGACGATCTCCAGTCGCCCATGAGTCGCGCGCTCGCGCATCGCACCGAGCCCGCGAACGCCCGCGCCGCGCAGCAGGTTCATGAGAAACGTCTCGACCTGATCGTCGGCATGATGGCCAAGAAAGATCGTGCGGCAACGGCGGCGGGATGCGACTCGCTGGAAAAAGGCGAGCCGCTCATCACGCGCCGTCGTCTCGATCGATCGCTTCGTTGTTTTCGCGATCGTCGCGACCCTGGCCGAGCCGAGTTCGAATTCCAATCCGTGTTTTTGCGCCAACCGCTCGACGAAGCGCGCGTCCGTCTTCCCCGTTCGACCACGCAAGCCGTGCTCGAGATGGCATACGATCAAGCGGCCATAACCCTGCGCGAGGAGCCAATCGAGGAGCACGACTGAGTCGCGTCCGCCCGAGACCCCAACCAGATAGCGTCGGCCGTTAGGCAAAGCTTGCAGGCTCTCGCTCCCCCACCCTGCCTTCATTCGTTTCACGAGGCGGCGGCCTTCAAGCCGCGTTCACCCAGCCAGGAGAAAGATCGCCTAACGACCCGCTTCAGGCCGAAGGGCTCGATCGTCTTGCTCCGGATGTGCTCCAGCGCCGCCTCGACCGAATCGGTCACGTAAACGAGGCTCAGGTCCGCTTCCCCGATCATCCCGAGCCGCGCCATCTTCGCCAGCAAATCGGTCAGCTCTCTCCAGTAATCCGTGCCCATGATCACGATGGGGAAATTCTGGATCTTGCCCGTCTGGGTGAGAGTCAGCGCCTCGAAAAGTTCGTCGAGCGTGCCCGCCCCGCCCGGCATCACGACGAAGGCGTAGGAATATTTCACGAGCAGCGTCTTGCGGACGAAGAAATAGTAGAGGGTCACGCAGCGGTCGAGATACTCGTTAGGCGCCTGTTCGAAAGGGAGCCGGATGTTACAGCCGACGGAGCGTCCCCCGACTTCTTTTGCGCCGCGGTTGGCCGCTTCCATGATCCCGGGGCCGCCGCCGGTCATGACAGTGAATCCGAGCCGCGCGATCCCCGCGCCCATCTCACGCGCCAATTCATATTCCGCACTGTCCGGCTTGATCCGCGCCGAGCCGAAGACCGTCACGCACGGCCCGACGAAATGCAGAACGCGGAACCCGCGCAAGAAATCCGCCATGATCCGGAAGAGAGTAAAAAATTCATCAAAACGCGAGTGCGGGCCCTCGAGCATGATCTCATCCGCCCGTTCTGGCGGCGCGGTCGCGGCTCTCTCAGCCGGCGGTGAAGAGGATTCGTTCACGCCCATGGCATAGCAACGAGCGCGAAATTGCACAATCGCGGGAATGGCTCGCGCGAAAAAGATTCGTCAGTCCGCGGGCGTGAAGCTAAGGACGATGATCTGCGCGTGCTTCGGCTCCCAATGGCTGAGGTCGACTCGGTAACGGCCGACGCGCTCACCGCGCGCGTGCTTCTCCTGATGCAGGAGGCGATAGAGATTCTCCGTTTCGCCCTGGGTAAAGAAAGGACTATCGAGAAATTCGTTCACCCAATTCATCTCCTGGTCGTCGGTAATGTAGAAGGTGACCTGCAAATCCTCGTCGGAGTTTTCCACGATGATGACGCAATAGTTGTAGAGCTGTCGGCTGACCCATTCGCCTTCGTAAAAAATGACGCAGCGCTTCTGCACTTCGGTCGGCCGGAATCTGAGCGTGTCCGAAAAGTAGGAACGGACATTGGCAAAAGTCAGTGGGCGCGCCGGGCCGTCGGGCGCGGGAGCCGGCGTCGCGGCACAGCCAAGCGTCGCAATCGTTAGGCCAAGTAGAAGGAGACGATTCATCGGCGGGGCGTCGGGCGATTTGGCAGGCTGGGGCCGCGAACGCCAGGCTCCGGGGGGTGCGGCCCCTGAGGAAAAATTACGACTGCCATGGAAACAACCACCTTGACAGTTCAACCCCGACGGCGCTTCAGCTCAAGAGAATACTCGTGCCGCTGGATTTCTCCGAGCCCTCCGACGCGGCGCTCCGACGCGGTCCGCTTTGCGAAGCAATTCCGCGGCGAAATCACCCTTCTTCATGTCGTGCAGCCGGCCGTCGCGCCCTACCCGGGGGTCATTCCCTGTCTCGACTTAACCGATGATGAACTGCAAAACGCGGAGCGCTCCCTCCGGGGAATGGCCGCCCGGCGTTGCTCAAATCGTGCCCGGTCCAGACGGTTGTCCGCACCGGCCTGGCGGCGCACGAGACGTGGAAGCGGCCCGCGAACTCGATTCCGACTTGATCGTGATCGCGACCCACGGTTACACCGGTTGGAAACATTTCTGCATCGGGAGCACGACCGAGCGGGTGGTGCGGACTGCGCCTTGCCCAGTCTTCGTCGTGCGGGAGAAGCAACACGAGCTCACTTCATGAAATTGAAATCTGAACTGGAACGCGAGCCGCTCGAGACCCGGGAAGCGCTACATCCATTTCTGGCCGGACGGCGACCGCATCAGAGCAAACTCCTCGCTGATTGCGCGCTGGCGACGCATTTCGCGGCTGGAGAATATCTGTTTCGTCAGGGCGAATTCGCGAACCGCTTTTATCTCATCGAGGAGGGTGAAGTCGTGCTCGAGGCGGCCGACTCGGAAGTGGAGCCGATGGTCGTGGAGAAAGTCGGGCCCGGCAAACTGATCGGCTGGTCATGGCTCTTTCCACCTTACGTCTGGCACTTCGATGCACGTGCTACCGAGGCGACGGAAGCGATCTTCTTCTACGGCACGATCCTGCGCGAATATTGCGAGCGCGAGCCATCGTTAGGCTACAAACTTTTCAAAAGAATGAGCCTGGTCATGATCGAGCGCCTGCAAAACGCGCGCCTCAGGCTCTTGCACGGGCACCGGGAAGCGGGGCAGACTTCCACTTGAACGGCGGGAGCGGCGGGCGTTCCTGGCCTAACGAACGATGAAGGGTCAACCACAGCACCGGAAAATGCTCGCCGGCGCAGGCTTCTGTGGAGCGTGTACGCTGGGTGGCTTTCTCTGGCCCAGGTTCGGCCTCCCGGCGCCAGGAGCGCTTCCGTTTTTCATCGCCGCTTATTTGAGCGGCGGCTGGTTTGCGACGCGCGATCTGGCGGGCGAGCTGCGCCGCGGCGTTTTCGACATCAATCTCCTCATGATTGTGGTCGCGCTCGGAGCGGCCGGGATCGGCGCCTGGGTGGAAGGCGCCACGCTGCTCTTCCTTTTCTCACTTAGCAACGCGCTCGAGCGCTTCGCCAATTATCGGACCGAGGAGACGATCGGTTCGCTTCTCCGGGCCGCCCCGGAAACCGCCTGCCGCCGCGAAAAGGGCGAATGGGTTGAGGTCTCAACCGAATCGTTAGGTATCGATGACGAGCTGCTGGTCAAACCGGGCGAGCTTTTTCCGGTCGATGGCGAAATTACGGAGGGCGCAACCTCGGCCGATGAATCGGCGCTCACGGGTGAGGCCCTGCCGGTTTCAAAGCGGACCGGCGATCCGGTGAGCGGCGGAACGATGAACCTGGAAGGCCGGGCCGTGATGCGGGTCCTGCGCCTGCCGAGCGAAAGCGCGGTGCAGCGGATCATCGAACTCATCGAAAGCGCGCGCGAGCAGAAGGCGCCGGCACAACGCTTCACCGACACTTTTACGCGCTATTACACGGTGGCGATTCTGGCGGGGAGTGTTGTTTTCCTCGCCTGGCTGCTCTTCTGGAGTCGCGAGACTTTTGCCCTCGCCGTCTATCACATGATGACGCTCCTCGTGGTCGCTTCCCCCTGCGCGCTCGTCCTCTCGATTCCATCCGCCATCCTGGTCGCGATCGCGGCCGGCGCGCGCAACGGCATTCTTTTCCGCGGCGGGGTGGCGGTGGAAACGCTCGCGGGAGTGAACCATTTCGCCTTCGACAAAACCGGCACCCTCACGACCGGCGAGCTGGAGGTGGCGCGAATCGAAACTGCCGGCCTAACGACCGTGGAAGAAACCCTCGCAGCCGCCGCCGCAGTCGCGCAGAACTCGACCCATCCTCTCTCCCGCGCCGTCGTCCGGGAAGCTACCCGGCGCGGCCTGGCGCCGGTTGCAACGAGCGATGTCACCAACATTCCGGGCTTTGGCATGGAAGCGCGCACCGCTCCCGGGCTGGTCGCGGTCGGAAGCCGGCGCCTGATGGAAGAACGCGGATTCGAGGTAACCGGTTTTTCCTCGAGCGGCGCGGAAGCGGAGGTGTGGGTCGCGCGGGACGTCTTGCTCGGTGTGATTTACCTGCGCGACCGGCTCCGGCCTGACACTCCGGCAGTGATCGCCGCGCTCCAGCGCGCGGGCAATTCCGTCGCGCTGGTCTCAGGCGATCGAGCCGCAGCGGCCGAGATGGTGGCGCGCGCGGCCGGGATCGAGGAAGTGCACGCCGATCTTACGCCTAACGAAAAGCTGCAATGGATTCATCGCTGGCGGCAGGAAGGCAAAACGGTCGCGATGGTGGGCGATGGGATCAATGATGCACCGAGCCTGATCGCAGCCGATGTCGGGCTCGGGATGGGCGCGCGCGGTTCCGATGCCGCCCTGGCCCAGGCCGACGTGATCCTGATGCACGACCGGATTGAGAACGTGCCGACCGCTCTGCGCCTGAGCCGGCGCGCCCGGCGCATCATCCGGCAGAATCTCTTTATTTCGTTAGGCACAGTCGCGGTCCTGGTCGGCTTTGCCCTCGCGCAAAAGATCAAGCTCTCGCTCGGGGTGGTCGGCCACGAAGGCAGTACCGTGGTCGTTGTCTTGAACGGGCTGCGCCTGCTGCGGATCAGGCCTGACCGCAGTATTTGAAGAGAATTATCTCCGCCGTCCCGCCGGGAAAATAAAAGCGGACCGCGCCGTCGCGCCCGACGTGATCGCTCCGCACGCTGCAACTGGCGCGGCGGCTGTGGACCTGATGAATCCCGAGCCGGTCGCGCAGGTAAAGGGCGCCCCACGCTTCCACGCAAATTGCCCGCTCCGTTTTGGCGTGGAGCAAATTTTCCAGGGCTGGCCGTTCCGTTTCCTGATAGAGAATGGAGTGCGCACGTTCCAGCTCCCTGTAATCAAGAAAGCCGGCGGGAAAAACGCCGCTCTCCGGTAATTCATACCAGGGCGCGGCAAGCACGCCGACGCGCATCCGCGGGTCGAACCCGTCCGCCGCGTGCTTGAGCGACCAGGTGCTGATGGAAATGCGGACCCGCCCAAAGCGCCCGGCCCGGATGGTGATCCAAACGTGATCGATTTTGAGCGGATCGCTGTCTGCCTCGACCTGGAAATTGGCCGGTTCGCCGGCGACAACGACGAACTCGTCGGCGCGCAAGGCGAAATCGGCGCCGCGATCAGGCGAAGGTTTTGGTGTGCGCACCGGGAAGCGTGAGCATGGCGCACTCCGCCGACCGCCGCGAGCAGATTACTCGCTTCGAAAAACAATCCGGCCGACGACCAGTGCGACGCTCGCGATGAAGGAGGCGGCCAGAAAAACGACTAGATAATCCATGGTTCGTTAGGTGGTTGAGCTGCTGATCCGACCGCCTGGCTTCCCTGCGTCCGGTGTTTTCATGTCTCCAGCCTAACGACCACTCGAGGCTGTCACTCCACGCCGCTTGGGATTTGCTGCGCGTTTTTTTGCGCGGGGTGGAGCCGCGTGAAATGTCTCGCTTTGCTGCGAGCGCCGCCGCCGCCTAACCCCGACGATTTTCGGGATGGTGGCGCGGGCGAGTTTCGCAAACTCGCTCACCACGTCGCTCGCGCTCGAGCCAATGAGCCGGAGAAGGCCGATTTCGAGCGCGAGATTTTTTCCTTTGAGGCGAATAGCGGTGAGTTCCGTCGTGCCACGCAGTGCGATCTTCGGCATCAACGCCGCGGCGTCGAGCGGGGCCAGTGAACGCAGGAGAGTCTCGATGGAGTTGATCTCCGCGACGTTGCGCGGGCGGACCTGGTGCTCGCGGCAGATCGCGTCTGACATCCGGCGCATGACGAAGGTGTCGGGGAGTTGAAGGACGCGCGCCTGGTGCAGTTCGGAGACATTGACCGTCCGTCGGCGCGCCCACTTGTGACCGCGGTGCACGATGAGGGCGAATTGGTCAGTGCAGAGTCGCTCGTAGTGCAGGTTGGGTGAGTGGCGGGTGAGAAATCCGAGGCCGACATCCATCCGTCCTTCTTCGAGCGCGGTCTCGATCTCGGTCGAGGAAATTTCCTCCACCGTCAGACGAACGCCGGGATGCAAGGCGGCGAAATCGCCGAGCAACAGAGGCATGAAGGCAACGTTTAGAATTGGCACCACGCCGAGGTGAAGGGCGCCGGGAATCTCCCCCGGTTCAGTGCTGAGCTCTTGGAGGAAGCTTTCGAGCTCTCGCAAAATCGAGCGGGCACGTGTCTCCAGGATCTTGCCGGCGGGAGTGAGAAGAATCCGTTTCCCGTGACGTTGAAAAAGGTCGACGCGCAGGGTCACCTCGAGGTCGCGCATCTGCTGCGAAATATTGGGCTGTGAAATGGAGAGCCGGTTGGCGGCCCGACTGAAGCTGCCCGCCTCCGCTACGGCGAGGAAGTAGCGCAAATGTCGAATCTCGACGGGATCGTGCGTCATCCTCTGCAGATTGCCGAGAGAAGCCGCTTCTGGCAACGCTGCAAAAAAATTGCGAAATTTTTCTCCCATAAGTTCTGCTGATCTGCTTATAGTTAAAACCAGTAATCGGTCTCATCAATCTTTCCATTAATGAAACTTTGTGGTTCAAAAGTTGCTGGTTTGCTGGCGCCGGCCTCGCTTCGCGATCGGCGAAATAACCAGGAATAATTGTTCTCTAATGAGCCAGGCCGCCTCCGTTGGACTCTCTTTTTAGCTTCAAATCTCGTGAAACCTTATCGCATCCAGCACGCCGAAGTCGCATCGCCCCTCGCGGATGGCGCCGCGGTCCGCGTGCAGAGAACTACGAACGTTAACTGCATGCAGAATCTGCGCGTGAGGCAGGCGGGGGTGCCTGATTTCTCTAATCGCCTCCCGGCATCGAACAGCCCCAGCGGTCGAGCGGGCCGCCGGAGAATTCCGATCAATGTCGGTTAACCCGCGTCCAATTACCCCAGTAAGGAATAAAAGAATATGAAAATGAAGACTCTCGTTAGTCTGGCTGTCTGCGCCCCGCTATTATGCATGGTTCCGTGGCTGACGGGCTGCGGCAAAAAGACCACCACCACGGAGGTGGTGAATTCGAAGAAGGTGAAAATCGGCTACATCGGTCTGACCTGCGAGGCGCCGCTCTACACCGCTTACGAGAAAGGCTTTTTCAAGGAGGAAGGCCTGGAGCCTGAATTGGTGAAATGCAGCTGGGCAGCCTACAAAGACAACCTGGCGCTCGGCAGCTACGACATCACCCATCACCTCACGATGTATTTCCTGAAGCCGATCGAACAGGGCCTGAATGTGCGTTTCCTCGGCGGAGTGCACACCGGTTGTCTGCGGGTGCAAACGGGCGTGAACAGTCCGATCAAAAAGATCCAGGATTTAAAAGGGAAACGGATCGGGGTTCCGGGAATGGGCACGCCGCCGTTCGTCTTCGCTAATCGTGTCCTCGGCGCCAATGGGGTGGATCCGAGCACGGAGATCGAGTGGAAGGTTTTCCCGGCCGGCGAGCTGGGATTGGCTTTGACTAAAGGCGAAGTCGACGCGGTGGCCAATGCCGAGCCCATCGGGACACTCCTCATCGCAGACGGGAGGGCGAGAAATATCCCCGGGATGGACCAAGCCACCGATGGGGCCTACGCGAACGAGTACTGCTGTGAAATTATCGCCAACGGCAAATGGATCGACGCCAACCCGGACACCGCGGCGCGGGCGACGAGGGCGATTCTGAGGGCAACCGTGTGGGTGCAGCAAAACCCCAGGGCGGCGGCACAAATGGCGGTGGAGAAGAAGTACCTCGCTTCCACGGTCGAACTGAACACCGTCGCGCTGAGCCGCCTGAAATATATTCCCTCGGTCGCGCTCGCCGAGCAGAGCCTCTATACCGCCGCGAAAGAGATGAAGGAGGCGAAGATGCTTGCGCCGACCACGGACACCGACGCGTTGGCGAAGAAGGCGTTTCGGCATCTTGATGGCGTGACCGACGACTGGATCAAGACGGTCAAGGTCGAAACGGTCCCCGGCGGCCAGGTTGATCGCGACCAGGAGCTCAAGCTTATCGCAGAACTACTCCTCCATGGGCCGCAATCCGACTGCTGCGCCCGGGAAATATACGACCAACCCGATCAGGCCGCGCCAAACCTGGCCGACCCGGATGCGAAGGATCGTCTGAAGAAAAACCTAGTCACCAAACAATGAATACAACCATTGAACCCACTGTAGCGCCGGTTGTTGCCGTCCCAGCCACGCCGCAGCCCGCCATGACGCTGCCCACCGCCGCGGTCACAAGGAGACGCATGCGGCCTCAAACCCTCCTCGTCGTCCCCACGGGGGCCGGAATCGCGCTCCTGATCCACTATTTCGTTCCAAAGATCGAAGAAGTGCCCCTCACGAATTACTACCCGATTCTCCTCTTCACTGCCCTGGGGCTCGGGCTCATCGGGGCCGCGCTCTATCCCTTCCTCGAGGGATTGCGCAAGTGGATGCGGCAGATGTGTCCGATCTTGGGGGCGTCGCTCACCGTGCTCGGGATTTGGGAACTCGTGACCTACTGCCTCGGATGGATGCCGCTCCCCTATTTCCCCGGGCCGGAAGCAGTGGCGGCCGCTCTCGTAAACGATCGCGGATTGATTTTCGACAGCACGTGGCACTCGCTTCTCCTGCTCTTCAGTGGTTATGCGATCGGGACGACTTTGGCTCTCATCCCCGGGGTGACGATCGGCTGGTTTCCACATGCGCGTTACTGGGGAATGCCCGTCTTGAAAATCATCGGCCCCATCCCGGCGACTGCCTGGATTCCGCTCGCGATGGTCGTAGCGCCTTCCGCGCTCTTTTCCGCGATGGGATTGGTGGCTTTGGCGGTCTGGTTTCCGGTCACGATGCTGACTGCTTCGGGCATCGCCAACACCCGCACTTCTTATCTCGACGTCGCGCGCACCCTCGGCGCGGGCCGGGCTTACCTGATCTTTCGCGTCGCCATCCCGGCGGCGTTGCCCAACATCTTCCTCGGTCTCTTCATGGGGCTGGGAACGTCTTTCCTCACGCTGGTCGTGGCGGAGACGGTGGGCGTCAAATCTGGTCTCGGCTGGTATCTCTCCTGGGCCCAGGGCTGGGCCGAATACGGCAAAGTCTATGGCGCACTGGTTATCATGGCGGCCTTCTTCTCGACCATCATGACGGTGCTTTTCAAGGTGCGGGACCGCGTCCTGGTTTGGCAGAAAGGTGTCATCAAATGGTAAAACTCAACGTTGCTTATTCGGAATTGGACGAGGCCGCATCCGTCAGGGTGCGACATGTCACGAAACGTTTGATTCTCCCGATGGCGGCATCACGCCCGGGGCGCTGGCCTTGGATGATGTTTCGCTTTCCGTCGCAGCCGGCGAATTGGTCTCGATCGTCGGGCCCAGCGGTTGCGGCAAATCAACGCTGCTGCGCATGATCGCCGGCCTGCATGCGGCGACGACCGGTGAAGTGTCGGTGGGAGCGGAGCCGATCACGGCGCCGAGCGCCGAGCGCGGCCTGGTCTTTCAGGACCCGAGCCTTTTCCCCTGGCTCACGGTTCGAAAAAATATCGAAGCCGGGCTGGTCGCTCGCGGCGTCCTGCGGGAAAAGCGCGCGGA
>JACCZO010000270.1 GCA_013695925.1 Chthoniobacterales bacterium | reverse complement strand
TACGGCGTAGAGCTGATCGTGGGAAGTGAGGATAACATACTCCGACTCCTCCGTTGTCAACTCCTCCGCCCCGGCTTCCAGGGCCAGTTCGAAGAGGCGCTCCTCCTCAATCGTATCTCGCGGCACGGTGATCTGTCCTTTTTTGTGAAACATGTAAGAAACACTCCCGCTCGTGGCAAGGTTGCCGTGGTTCTTGGAAAAAATGTGCCGGATTTCCGCTGCTGTGCGGTTCTTGTTGTCGGTCGTGACTTCCAGGAGCAGGGCCACGCCGCCCGGGCCGTAGCCTTCGTAGACAATTTCTTCGAAATGAGCCTGGTCCACCCCTTTGCCGGTCCCGCGTTTGATCGCCCGCTCGATGTTGTCGTTAGGCATGCTCTGCGCGCGGGCCATTTCGATCACGCTCCGGAGCCGGGGGTTGCCCGCCGGATCGCCACCGCCGAGGCGCGCCGCCACGCTGATCTCCTTCGAAAACTTGCTGAAGATCATGCCGCGCTTCACGTCGAGTGCGCCTTTGGCGCGCTTGACCTTCGACCACTTGCTATGTCCCGCCATGGAATGGGGATGTGATGAGTTGCTTACAAAAGGAGGTCGCCGGGCAGATCTGCGTAACGCGGGGGAGCGAAACGGGACGCCTCGAAAGAGAAGACTTTCGAGGAGGCAAACCGAAATCCAGTGAATCGCACGGCCCCGGTTTTGTCAACCATGCATCTGTCAGGCGCTCGGCCGCGTCTTATTTGCGTGAATCATCGAAGCTTTCGTCCCGTCCGCTGGTGAAACCAGCTCCATGCAAAACCTTTTCGAACATCACTTGCGCGAAGCGAGTTTTTTGATCAGGTGCGTCCTGCGTGGCGATGCAACCTTCCAATCTTCCTCAGGACGCGGTGCCTTCGCCGCCCGCCACCCGCGGCGGTGTGCGCGTTCCCAACGAAGTGGATGCGGATCTCGTCCGGCGAATGAGCTCTGGCGATGAAGGCGCTTTTACCACTTTCTACGACCGCTTCGCTCCAGGGCTTTTTTCGATGATCTACGCCATCCTGCATGATTCAAAGGAGTCCGAGGACGTCCTTCAGGAAGCGTTTGTCCAGATGTGGAAACGGACCGCGACCTACGACGCTACCCGGAGCAGCCTTTTTACTTGGGCGGTCATGATCGCTCGGCACAAGGCGATCGATCGTCTGCGTTCCCGCCAGCGCCAGACCCGCCTGAGCGAGGCGGTGGCAAACGAAACCGACCCTTTTGCCGTTTCCGCCCCTTCCGATCGGGCCGATAATGCCCTCGTTCGCACCAATGAGCGCGAACGGGTTCGTGCCGCGCTAAGCCAGATCGGCGAGGCCCAGCGCGAGGCGATCGATCTTGCTTTCTTCGGCGGCTTGACTCAGACGCAAATTTCCGAACGGCTCGGCGCTCCGCTGGGCACAGTCAAGGCACGCATCCGGCGCGGACTCCTCGCGCTGCGTGAAGTCCTGGGAGGCGTGGCATCGTGAACGAGCAACTCGAAGAACAGGCATCGCTCTACACTCTCGGGCTCCTCGCCGCGGATGAGGCCACGGCTTTTGCGCAGCGGATCGAAGCCGATCCCGAATTGCGCGCGTTGGTTGATGATCTCGATGCGGCCGCGGCCGCCATGGCGCACACTGCTCCGGCGCGTCCCTTGCCGCCGGAGTTGCGGGACCGCGTCCTGGCCCAGATCCGGAGCGAGAAGACGGTCGCGTTTCCGCGCCGGTCCAACTGGCTGCCGTGGGCTCTGGCCGCCTGCCTCGCCCTCTCTTCCGCCTACCTCGTGGCCGAGCGCTCCGGATTCCGCAAACGCATCGCGCGCCTCGAACAACGCGATATTTTTTCCCAGGTTCAGATCGCCTCGCTCAGCTCGAAGCTGGAGAACGCGCCCAATGCCAACGCGGTCGTGGTTTGGGACGAGAAAAAACAGCGCGGTGTGTTAAAAGTGACGCAGCTCCCGCGCAACGAGGAGAACCGCGATTACCAGCTCTGGCTGGTCGATCCGCGCTACAAGGATCCGGTCAACGGCGGCGTCTTCCATGTCTCGAATGACGGAACGATGAGCGTGCCCTTCAAGCCCGCGTCGCCGGTGCGGGAAGCGCAGGCCTTTGCCATCAGCCTCGAACGCAAGGGCGGCGTGACCAAGGCCGAAGGGCCGATCGTCCTGCTCGGCAAATGAGCCGTCTTTTTTGCACAGTCGTTAGTCTGTTTTTGCTGGCTGGGCCGGCCTTTGCTCATTCAACGATGGAACGCTCGGAGCCGAAGGCGGACGAAACGTTAAAGGTCGCGCCGCAAGAGGTCCGGTTTTGGTTTTCGGAGCCGATCAAGGCCGGGTTAAGCACGTTTGAAGTGCGCGACGCAGCCGGGAAACAGGTCGACCAGCGCGATCTGCGCGCGGACGAAAAACAAGCGGCACTGGTTCGCCTTTCCCTCGCCGCCGGCCTGCCGCCGGGTCTCTACCAAGTCACCTGGAGTGCGGTCGCGCAGGACATGCACGTCGGGAAGGGCGGATTTAGTTTCAAGATCCAGCCCTAACGAATCGTGCCGACGCATCTGCCAGCGCCGGTGGAATTGAGTTTGTGGAATCAAGCGAGATTGCAGTTGTCGGCGCCGGGCCGGCTGGTTTGCGCGCCGCCGAAGTCGCGTCCGCCGCCGGCGGTCGGGTCGTGATCTGCGACGCGCAACCCTCGGCCGGGAGAAAATTTCTCGTCGCCGGACGCGGCGGCCTGAACCTGACCCACAGCGAGCCGGTGGAGAATTTTCCCGCTCGTTACCGCACGGAAGAAGAGC
>JACCZO010000266.1 GCA_013695925.1 Chthoniobacterales bacterium | reverse complement strand
GCCCGAGCTCTCGCAGAACCGGCAACAGACTTTGAATCATACGCGCGCCGCCAAACGGTCCGGCCGAGACGCCGCAGACTCCCGCTGCCTTGTGGATGTATTCCTCCAGGTTGGTGTCGAGCACATGTTTGAGCAGGCCGGGAAAGCTGTGGTTGTATTCCGGCACCACGAGAATGAGACCATCCGCCCGCGTGACCGTGGCGGAAAATTCCGCGTCTTTTATGGCTTCGCCGGCATCGTCGATCGAGAGCCGGATTTTCCGGATGTCGATCAACTCCGTCGTCAGGTCCGATCGCTGGGAGGCCTGTTCGAAAACGTAACGCGCGACATTTTCGCTGGCGCGGCCCTGGCGGGAAGTGCCGAGCACGACCGGCAGGAAAACGGGACGAATGATTGATTCCATAGATTTGGTGGCCTCCCACTCGAAGCTTACCGTGCGGCCGGCTCGGCGAACCACCTCAAATTTTGATTCCGCAATATTTCCGCCTTTTCCGCTGGCACGTCCTGCGTTATCTCGCGCAACATCCGTTGCTCGCGACGCTGAACGTCGCGACCGTCGCGCTCGGCGTCGCCCTTTATCTCGCGATCCAGATCGCGAACCACAGCGCCAACCGCGCTTTCGAAGCGAGTATTGATGTCGTCGCGGGGAAGGCTCAGCTCGAAGTCCGCGCCCCGGCCGGGACCTTGCGCGACGAACTTTTCCCGGCCGTCGCACGCGAGAAGGGTGTCAGCGCCGCCACACCGATCGTTAGGGGAATCGTCACCCTGCCGGCTTTTCCCGGGGAATATCTCGATCTCCTCGGGATCGATCTCCTGACCAATGAGGCCTTCCGCACCTTCGAGCTGACCGATTTCCAGACACAGGAGCAGTTCGATCTCCAGCAATGGTTGCGGGGCCCGCGCACGATCGCGATCAGCGAGGAACTGGCCCGCGCTCATCAACTCAAGGCAGGTGACGAAGTGGACGGACAGGTCAACGGCCAGACCGTTCGCCTAACGATTGCCTTCCTGCTCCGCACCCGCGGGACGACTGCGAATGCCAACCCGCATTTTGCCGCGATGGATATCGGCTGGGCCCAGGAACTTCTCGGCCGACACGGGACGCTCGATTCGATTTCACTGCGCCTCGCGGAGGGGAGCGACCCACAAACGGTCGCGACGGCGCTGCGGGCGCAATTGCCGCCCGATGTCATGGTGGCCGCGCCGGCGCAACGCGGCGAGCAGGTTGGCAAAATGCTCTCCGGGTTTGAGCTCAATCTCCAGGCGATGAGCCTGGTTTCGCTCCTGGTGGGAATGTTTCTGATCTACAACACGATCGAGGCCTCGGTTGTTCGCCGCCGCTACGAGATTGGGATTTTGCGCTCGTTAGGCGCGACCCGCGGGGAAGTGCGCGCGCTCTTTCTCGGCGAAGCCGCCGTGCTTGGGCTGGTTGGAATCGTGCTCGGGATGGCGGGCGGATATTTCCTTGCCCGGGCACTGGTCGGCACCGTCGCGGAAACGATTTCCTCGCTCTACGTCCTGCTCAGCGTGCGCGAGGTCGTGGTGGCGCCGTGGATTTGGGTAAGCGCCTTGCTTCTTGGTTTCTGCTCCGTCCTGGCGGCGGCCTGGGTGCCGGCGCGCGCCGCCGCGGCAATGGATCCGGTCGAGACCCTGCACCGCGCAGCGCGGATCGAGAAGTCGGTGCGACTTTCGCGCGGCTGGGTCATCGGCGCAGGCGTTTCTTTCCTGCTGGCGATTGCGCTTTCCTTCTTCGCCTTGCGGACCGGACCGCCGTGGCTCGGTTTTGGTGCGGCCTTTTTCGTGCTGGCGGGCTTTTCTTCGCTCGCTCCGGTCGTAACCGCCCGGTCCAGCCGACTCGTTAGGCGAGCCACCCGCAGAAACATCGAGCCCTGTCTGGCCGCGCAAAATCTTGGCCGCACGTTGTTGCGCAACTCGGTCACGATCGCCTCTCTCGCCGCCGCGGTGGCGATGACGGTGGGCATCGCGGTGATGGTTTTTTCTTTCCGGCAGACCGTCGGCGACTGGATCGACCAGACGCTGGTCGCCGACCTCTTCATCGGACCGGCCGCGAACGAAATTGCGGGACCAACCGCGTTCGTGCCCCCGGGGGCGATTGCGTTTCTGAAAAATAATCCGGCGATCGCAGAGGTCGATACCTACCGGGGCCTCGAGCTACCCTTTCGCGACCAGACTATCGCGGTCGCAGTGGTGAGCGGAAAAAATCGGCGCAACCTGCGTTTTCTGCGCGGGAATAACGACCAGATCATCCACCGTTTCTACCACGAGAAATGCGTCCTCGTCTCGGAGAGCTTTGCCCGTCGCTTCGAGGTGGCGGAAGGCGACTCGCTGAAGTTGCCGTCGCCGACGGGCGTCGAGGCTTTTCCGATCGCGGGAGTTTTTTACGACTACACCCGCGACCAGGGGACGGTTTTTCTTAGCCAGCAAAACTTCCAGCAATTCTGGAACGACGACCGGGTCAACAGCCTCGGGGTCTACCTGAAAAGCGGAGCCGATCCCGCCGCGGTCGCGGAAGACTTTCGTGCGCGGTTCAGCCGCAGCGGTGAATTTTCGATCTACTCCAACCGGCTTCTCCGCACCCGCATCTTCGAGATTTTCGACCAGACCTTTGCCGTCACCTACGTCCTGCGCACGATCGCGGTCCTGGTCGCGGTCATCGGCATCTTTCTTGGCCTAACGACGCTGGTGACGGAGCGCTCGCGCGAGCTCGGCGTGATGCGCTCGGTCGGAGCCTCGGCGGCGCAAATCCGGCGGCTGCTCCTGTGGGAAAGCGGAATGATCGGGCTGCTCGCCAGCATCCTTGGACTCGCGGCGGGGCTCTGTCTTTCAGTCGTGCTGACGGGCGTGATTAACCGCGCATTTTTTGGCTGGACGATCCAGTTGGCCTTCCCGTGGGCCTCGCTCGCGTGGACGCCGCTTTGGATTGTCGCGGCGGCGGTTCTGGCGGGATGGATCCCGGCCTGGCGGGCGGGCCGAACGGACATCGCGGAGGCCGTGCGCAGCGAATGAGGAAGATTGCCAGTTGGGCCGCGGTTGCGCTCGGGCTTTTTTGCACGGCGGCTGGTTGGGAGGTGGCCGCGCCGGGGTGGAAATACGAGTTCCCGCGGGATCACCGCCGGCATGCCGATTTCAAAACGGAGTGGTGGTATTTCACCGGCAACCTAACGAACGACCGCGGGCGACGTTTTGGTTATGAGCTGACTTTTTTCCGACAGGGAATTCGTCCGCCTGACGAGCGGGCCAGAACGAGTTCACGCTTCATCGTGGATGATTTGAAGTTTGCGCATTTCACGGTCACCGACGCGGCCGGGAAAACGTTCCTCTTTCACGATAAGATCAGCCGCGGCAGTTTTGGAGACGCTGGTTTCGACGACGGCGCGCGGCTAGCCTGGATCGAGT
>JACCZO010000244.1 GCA_013695925.1 Chthoniobacterales bacterium | reverse complement strand
AAGACTTTGAGACCGACGAGATTTTCGATCTGGTTCTGATGAGCGAGTCTCAAAATTATTTCGATGCCGAGATCGGGCTCAAGCAGGCGCGACGTTATCTGCGTGCGGGAGGATATCTCTTAATCGCGGGGATGTTCCGCAAGGATTCCAGTCCGGATTTCAGGGCGATTCCTAATGTTAAGCGAGATTACTTGGAGAAGGCGGCGAAGAATGGCTTCATCATGCTGGAGATACGCGATATCACCAGACACGTGTTGCCGACAATCCAGATCGTAAATAACACGCGCCTCCTTCATCTCGAACCATCCTTCGATCTCGCCCAACGATATCTCAAAGCCTCGATGCCGCTGAAGTTGAAGTTACTCAAGCTTCTTTTTCGCAAACAGATTAAAGAGCTGGCGGAACTCGCGTCGTACTATGCCAGGCGGACCGATCCCGCGTTGTTCGCCGCGCAGGCCGAATACCTCATCGTGCTGCTCCAGGCACAGTGTCTGCCTGCCAAATCAGACGCCGGATCTGCTTAATGAATGGCATTTTTCCATTCTCTCCATTCTCGTTTTCAGGTTGTACTTGGGAACGCGTCTGTCTTCGAAGTTGAACTTCGCCACTTCGTGAAGCCGCCCGGCTCAACCGGCGTCTTGCTCTTCGGAATGTGCTCTTGGTCAGGCGCTATCCCACGGATGGATTCGTGGCTGACGTCAAAGGAATTGAGGGAAGCTTCAAAATTTCCCGGCCGACGTGTAAGGAGCGCTCGTCGGCGTCGAAGGATTCCCGGCCGTTGTCCGAAGATTTGTGACCGACGCAGACGTTTTCCAGAACATCCGAGACATTAATCAGGCCCACTTCAGTATTTCTGGCTTGGTCAGGCACGTGCCTGCCAGATGGCGGCCGGTCTATCGAGACCGCGGGAAGCGAACTATCTCGTTTATCTTCCTATTCCCGACAAATTGGATACGAGAGCGGAATCCAGAGACGATCCTTTATTCGGCTCCTTGTGCATCCGTTCGGTTTTGGCTAAAGGGATTCTCGTGCCCGACCAGCTAAAGGAATCGCTGACCCAATTCACCAGCTTCGCTCGATCCCTCCGGGGCGACGAGAAAAGCGAGGCGCAACCCTTCCTCGATCACTTCTTCCGCGCGCTCGGCCACGGCGGGGTGATCGAGGCCGGGGCGATGTTTGAACCGCGCATCGCAAAAAAGCCGAATTCGCCCCAACTGGAACTGCTGGCCAACGGCGCAAGCCGAAAGGGTGGCAAGAAATTCGGCGACTTGCTCTGGCCTGACCGCGTCCTCATCGAGATGAAACGCCGGGGCGAGCATCTCGAGAGGCATTACGACCAGCTCTTCGATTATTGGACGCATATTGTCCCCAAGCGACCGCCCTACGCCATCCTCTGCAACTTCGACGAGTTTTGGATTTACGATTTCAACAGCCAGCTCTTCGACCCGGTCGATCGCATCAAGCTGGGCGACCTGCCCACCAGCCTCAGCACGTTCAATTTTCTCCTGCCCATCTGGAAAAAGCCGATCTTCGGCAACAATTGGGTCGACGTAACTAGGCGCGCCGCAGATCAGATGGCGACAGTGTTTCGCGAATTGGTGCATCGTGGCGAAGATCGCGCTAAGGCACAGCGGTTTATCCTTCAGTTGCTCGTCGCAATGGTGGCGGAAGACATCGGTCTGTTGCCTGATCAGCTCTTGAGCGAACTCCTTCACGAATGCGCTGAACAGGGTGCCAGCTCGTACGATCTTATCGGCGGGCTCTTCCGACAGATGGCCTCGCCACAGAAGGCGGGCGGCGGGCGCTTCACCGAGGTGCAATATTTTAACGGCGGCCTCTTCGCTGTTGTCGACCCCATCGAGCTAAAGCGCGCGGAAGCCTATCGCCTATGCGAGTCCGCCGCCGAGAACTGGGCGTTCGTCCGTCCCGAAATCTTCGGCGCACTTTTTCAGGACAGCATGGACAAGAAGGAGCGCCACGCCTTCGGCGCGCATTTCACGAGCGAGTTCGACATCCGCAAAGTCGTCGGCCCCACCATCGTGCGGCCTTGGCGCGAGCGGATCGCCGCCGCGGGCAAGAACGTCGGCCAGCTCCGCAGCGCTCTCGCCGACCTGCGCAAATTCCGCGTCCTCGATCCTGCCTGCGGCTCGGGCAACTTCCTCTTCATTGCCTACCGGGAAATGAAACGCCTGGAGCGCGACCTCCTCCTGCGCCTGCGCGAAGTGAGCCGCAAGGAGCCGCTGGAGAGCGCCATCTCCCTCCACCAATTCTACGGAATCGATATCCTTCCCTTCGCCGTCGAGCTGGCCAAAGTCACCCTCATGCTCGCGAAAGAGCTGGAGCTGGAAGAAGCCAAAAAGCTCGCCGAGACCGACCAGTTACTCATCGAAGAAAAGCCGCTCCCGCTCGATAACCTCGATAAGAACATCATCTGCGTCGACGCGCTCTTCACTGAGTGGCCGAAGGCGGATGCGATCATTGGAAACCCTCCATACCTCGGCGCGAAGAAGCTGAAACCAGAGTACGGCCCCGATTATGTGAAGAAACTCCGAAAGGCTTATCCCCAAATTCCCGGCATGGCTGACTATTGCGTGTATTGGTTTCGAAAAGTCCACGACCAGCTAACCAAAGGATCGCGTGCCGGCCTCGTAGGCACACAGAACATTCGGAACACTTACTCTCGCGTTGGTGGCCTTGATTATATCGTAAACAAAGGCGGCACTATTACAGACGCCATCGGTCGTCAGGTCTGGAGTGGCGAGGCTAAAGTCCACGTTTCGATAGTTAACTGGACGAAAGACGCTGCTCAATCGTCGCCAGCACGATTGGCAATTCAGCTGGGTGATTTAGTCACGAGTCCTTGGGAAACCTACGAGCTGGTGGCAATCAATTCCGCACTGTCGCCCGGACTCGATGTGAGTAGCGCCGTGGCTTTGAAAGGGAACGAGCACCCACAACGCTGTTTCAACGGTCAAATGGTAGGGCACGAAGCAATTTTGTTAAGCGAACACCAGCGAGCAGAGATGGTTCGCCGCGATTCGCCGACACGGGAGGTTACCTTTCCATACCTAAATGGTATTACCGCTCTTACGAGCGCTCCCTTGGACCGGTATGTAATCGACTTCGAACAGCGAGATTGTTTCGAAGCAGAAAAGTATCGCGAGGCCTTTCAGTGGGTAAGAGAGCATGTCTTGCCTGATCGCGAGCGCAAAGCAGAAGAAGGAAAGGATGCGGAAGGCAACATGCGTCCCCATCACCGGGCGTTCCTATCGCGATGGTGGCAGCTCTCGTTCGGTAGACCCGAAATGTTATCTGTGGTTAAGCCGCTTAAGCGCTACCTAGCCTGCGCATACGTTACGAAACGCCCAATCTTCATTTTTGTTTCCTCGCAGATTCGACCAAGTAATCTTATTCAAATATTCGGCTTCGAAGACGACTACAGCTTTGGCGTTTTGCAGTCCTCGCTTCACTGGACTTGGTTCGTAACAAAGTGCGGGAAACTTAAAGGAGATTATCGATACAGCGCTGAGTCAGTCTTCGACACCTTCCCTTGGCCGCAGAACCCGACAAAGGATCAAATCAGAACAGTCGCTGACGCCGCCGTCGCGCTGCGGAAACTCCGACGCGAAACGATGGACAAGTTGAAATACTCGTTACGTCAACTGTACCGCACGCTCGAACAACCCGGCGACAATCCTTTGCGCGACGCCCACGCGCGAATCGACTCCGCTGTCCGCACCGCCTACGGAATGCCCGAGAATGTCGATCCGCTCACGTTCCTTCTCGAACTGAATCTTGCCTGCGCCGCGAAAGAAAAGGCTGGCGAAAAAATCACGCGGCCGGGTTTGCCACTCAATGAACAAGATAAACGGGCATTTGTGACCGACGACTGCGTAAAGCCTACCGATGGAAGACGAGAATAACCAATTCGAATCGCAGCGAGACCTTTTTGCTTTAATTGGCCTGACGCTCGTCGAATTGCAGGGGGTAGAGAAACTGTTGAAAGCCTGTTACGTTTTTGTCCTTAGAGATGCGAATGGGAATCCCCTGGAAGACTTACGCGATCGGACAAAGCGCAACCGAACGCTCGGGCAATTTTTGAACGCGTTGCGACAGAAATCTTCAATCGATCCGACATTTGACGAAGTGCTATCCAACTTCCTGGAACACAGAAATCGCTTCGTTCACGACCTTCTTTCCCAAAAGCACGCGCCATTAGAGACCAAGCTGGGTCGATACCATCTTGAGGTCTTTGTTAATTTGCTTCGGACCGAAATGGACACCGTTAGCAAGGCACTGATGGGGTTCCTAATGGTCTGGATGGAACCGGAAAAATACGCTGACCTAACTAAAGTGCGTGTGGCATTTCCTGAAGGCTCATGGCTGGGCGATGCAGAACAAATCTTTGCGCCACATGTGGCCAAGCTTGTGCAGCCTAGGCGAAAGCCCTCGAACTGATACGAACTAAATGTCATCAGAGCTCATAGGTCCAGAAGGCGTGATCGCTACAGCAGGGGCCAAACTTCTTTTTGATGTGTTTGGAGACACGGCGAAGCTTATTGGCAAGAGGCTTTCTTTATATGCGGAAACCGGTTTGGATAATCTGGAGCGTGTCCTAAAAAGAGCGCATCATCGCGAATCCCTCACGGAAAAGGCCTCTGGAGCAGTCTCGGCGCGCGTGATCCAACATTTGTTACCAGAGGCTTGTTTTTGCGAGGATGAGGTTCAGGCAGAATATTTGGGAGGTATTCTTGCGTCAGCAAAGGGACCAGTTGCGCGAGACGACAGAGCAGTCTCTCACCTCTCGCTGCTCTCTTCGCTTTCAACTTACCAAATTAGGACGCATTACTTGCTTTATAACTGTATCCTGCGTTGGCGAGGCCAACACGCCGAGCTGATCGGTAGATGGCTAATTCCCGATCGGCATAAGAATATTACGGTCGCGGTCACTGAAGAAGAGTTTCAGCGAATGATGGCGTTCGCCACCGAGGAACCTGCTGCAGCGATTTGCCAACACGTTTTTGCTGGATTGGAAGAGCGCGGACTTATCAAGGGAGGTCTTCACCTGGTCATGCCGGATCCCCAGGTGCGGCGACAACCTAATGTGGCATTTCGCTACTTCTATCCAACGGTGCTCGGGATCGAACTGTTTATGTGGGGCTTGGGGCACGGCGATCAGACAATACAGGCCTACCGCCCTGAATTGCTAAATGACGAGACCTTGCCCCCGACAATGACACCACTGCACATCGAACTTGGTCGCGTGAATTGGTAGGCAGAAGCACTTATGAAAATCAGCTATGACGAAGAGTGCGATGCGATGAGCATCATTTTCAAAGACACCACGGTGACAAGCCAGCGGGTCGCCGAAAGGTGTGGCTCTCGAGTTTGACGACGAAGGCCATCTCGCCGGCATCGAGATTCTGGACGCGGTGCAACGTTTCGGGACCGACGAGACTCTGCAGCAAGTGCTGCTCGAGAACGTCGGATGAACCAACTACTCCGCTTCTTGAGCGAGCTGAAACTCGTCGAAGGTCTCGTAGTTGCGATGACCTTTAGCCCGATTGCGTTTTCCTAGGATCGTTGCTTCGATCTTGCGGTGGAGGAAATCAACTAAATCGTCGAATCGTGTAAGGGGAATGAAATAGGTGGGCGCTTTGAAACGCGACTCGATGTTCTTAAAGAGAACGGCGTAGCTAAAGCGACGGACCGCTTTTGGGCCAAAGCTCGCATCGGCTTCGCGATATCGAAAGTACCGCTCCGTGAGGTAACGGATGTAGTTACGGCGCACCAAGTCAGCGCCGATGGAACCCGCTGGGTATTCCATTTTCGGCTTCCGCTTTGCCGAGAAATGAACTTGTGGATTATCCCCCTGAATCACAAACGCTCCCGGGCCGGTGCTATGAACGACGTTCTTCGCTTTCGTGGTCACGAGGTTTGGTCAGGTTTCTCTTTCAGCAATTCGTGCATCACGCCGGCCAGATGGTTGCGCAATGCTTCCTCAAACGCGGATGGACTGCTGTAGGTCCAAAATAGCGCTTTCTGCCCAAATTGCCGTTTGAATTTTTCGATGCGGGAATGTTCCACCCGTTTCTGGCCTGGAGCGGGCCGATCCGAGAAGTAGACCAGCACCTGCTTGCCCTGCTTGATACCTCGTCGGATCTCCTCTTCGGTGCCGGACCCAGCCCGCCCGGTAGGCGTGCCGAAGCGCGACCAGAAAACCGCGATAACCAAATCGCAGGCGTCGAAGGCTTGCTTATTGACGAGGGCTTGCGGGCGCTTGCCCGTTGCGGGCCGAGCGTGGGTGCGCCAGTTCACCAGTTCCAAGCGAACCGCAACGGCCTGCCCGTGCTGAAGGTTCCAATCTCGAAGCAACGCATCAACAATCGTCAGCTCTTCGGTGACATCCGAAGGCGTCGCGAGAAAAACTCGATAAAGGGTGATGGTTTCGGACACGATCAGTCTGGTGAAGACCAAGTCAGCACCTACAACGCATACGCGTTTTCAGTGCTTCGATGAAGATGCTATAGAATCGTCGTCAGCCAACAAGACAGAATTGTAAAGCCGCGTCTTCCATCGCGTCGATGATCTGCGCGAAGTACCCGCCGCCATCCGCTTCCTCTCATGTGAACCGCTCATTGGCTCACTGGCCGAAATCGATTTGCGGGATTTCACTGGATGATTGTCGGCGGGGAGTCCCGGACCCCATTCCCGGTCGATGGAGATCGAGTGGGTGCGGGAAATCTTTCAGGCCTGTCGCAAACAGAAGGTGCCGTTCTTTTTCAAGCAATGGGGCGGCGTGCGGAAAGATCTAACCGGCCGGCTTCTGGGCGGTCGCACCTACGACGAGATGCCGAAGGCGGCCTAACACGCTCCCCGCGCGTGGGACCCAGGGAGGCGGGGCACGGCGGAGCTCACTTCCAGGATTCCCGATTGAGAAGAGGCCGGCACCCGAGGCGAACTCGCCTGTAGCCGTCGGGAAAAGAAGCGATACAGTTGCGCCCATGCCGTCTGGCACCGCATTGGTTTGCAGTGGGATCGAGCGCTACCTCGGGGAAGACGAGGAACGCGTCCATGCCTTGCGCGGGGTTTCGCTCACGCTCGAGGCGGGCACGGTGCACGCCGTGGTCGGGCCGTCGGGCTGCGGGAAGAGCACGCTTCTCTATATCCTCGGGCTGCTCGATCATCCCGATCGCGGCCAGGTGACGATCGACTCAGAGGTGGTTTCGGATCTGCCGGACGAGGTGCTCTCGCGCAAACGCAACGAGCTGCTCGGTTTCATCTTCCAATTCCATTTTTTGCTGGAGGATTTCACTGCGCAGGAGAACGTCATGATCCCGATGCGCCGCCTCGCTCGCCTAACGGAAAGTGAGATGCGCGCGCGGGCCGCTGAATTACTCGAGGCGGTCGGGCTCGGGAGTAAGATGGCGCGTCCCAGCCGCCATCTCTCGGGCGGCGAACAACAGCGGGTGGCGATTGCGCGCGCGCTGGCGAACGACCCGCGCGTCATCCTGGCCGATGAACCGACCGGCAACCTCGACACCAAAAATTCGACGCGCGCTTTTGATCTCCTCCAGGAAGTGGTGGTGCGCGGTGGAAAAGCGCTCCTCCTCGTGACGCATAACCCGGGAATCGCCAGCGCCTGCGATTGGATTCACGAGATGCAGGACGGCCGAATTGTCTCGACCCATCCGCGCGGCCGCGTTGCCGTAGTCTCGTGAACGCGGCGACCACAGCGACGGAATTTCCGCCTCCGGAATTGCGCGCCGGTCCGGACCGCACCGGCGCCGAGCTGAAGCGCGGGATGTTCTTCAACACGATCGCGCTGCTGGCCTCGAATTTCCGCGGGGTCTTCACTTTCCTTGTCGCGCGCCTGCTTGGCGCAGCCACCCTCGGCACCTTTCTCGTCGCCTGGGCCACGACCGATGTGCTGAGCAAGATCGGGATGTTCGGTCTCGACAACACCATGCTCGCCTTCATCGCCCGCGCGGAGGCCGCCGGCGAAAGGGCGCGGAGCCGCGCCCTGTTTCGGATCGGGGTTTCACTCGCGGTCGGGCAAAGCGCGATTGTGGCAGCGCTCGCCATCCTGGCGGTGCGGTTCGCCGGCGCAAAATTGAATCTCAATCCGCAGATGATCGGTGTCCTCTCGGTCATGCTCTGTGCGCTGCCCGGGGTGGCTTTGTATCGCATCTGCACCGCTGTTTCGCGGGGCATGAAGGTAATGAAGCACGACATCTTCTCGCGCGGCCTAACGGAATCGAGCGTGACGACGCTGGCCTTCCTCGGCACCCTCGTGCTCGGCTGGAAAACATTTGGACCCGCGGTGGCCGCGATCATCGGCACGGGCGCATCGGGCCTCGTGGCCCTGGGCCTGGCCGCCTCGCTTTTTCGATCGGTGCCGCCCAGCCGGAGCACGATTTCCTACCGTAAAGAAGCGCGGGCGTTGCTCGCCTATGCGGCCTCGATCAGCGGCTACGACCTGATCAATTCACTCATCGTTAGGCTGGATGTCATCATGCTCGGCTGTTTCATCGGGCGTGCGCCGGGGGTGACGCTTGTCACGGTCGGCATTTACGGCGCGGTGGTGGAGGTGGCGAGCGGTCTGCGCAAGGTCAACCAGGCCTTCAACCCGATCTTCGCGCCCTTGATCGCCGGGATGACGACGCACGGCGAACAGGACCAGGCGGCGGCGGCTTTCGCGCGCGTTGCGCAATGGATGCTCTGGATTCTGCTCCCGCTTCTGACCGTGATCGCGCTGGCCGGTTCGGTCATTCTCAGCATTTTCGGCCCGGCCTTCCGCGAGGGCGCGATGTGGCTCAACATTGTCGCGCTCGCCTGCGGCACGAACTGTTTTGTCAGTCTGGCTGAAACGGTCATCATGGTGCAGCGTCCGCACCTCAATCTCATCAACTCAGCGGTGACCTGCGCGATCGCGCTGGCGGCCAATTTCTGGTTGATCAAAATCTACGGCGTGACCGGCGCCGCTTTCGGAATCCTCCTGCCTTATGTGGTCCTGGGAATTTTACGACACCGCACCCTGCGTCTTGTCTTCGGATGGCGCCGGCCCTGGAATAATATTGCTCCTCCCGTGGTCGCGGCTTTGTTGGCGTTGATCCCCGCCTTGATTTGCCGCTTCTTGCTCAGCGGAGTCATGGGACAGATCATCGCCTCGGTTGTTTTCCTGGGAATATTCGGAGGCGGGTGGTGGTATCACTTCCGACGGAACGCGCCTGAGCGATGAAACGAATCTTTCTCACCGGCGCCAGCTCGGGGATCGGTCTCGCAATCGCCAGGGCGCTCATCCAAAATGGCCATGAAGTCTGGGGCACCTCGCGCCGAACTGAGCGAATTCCGGCGCTCCTCGGGATGCATGCGGTCGCGCTCGATCTGGCCGACCGGGAGTCGTTAGGCGCAACCTTTCGCTCTGCCTCGCGAGAGGCCGGAGAATTCGATGTGGTGATCAACAACGCCGGCAGCGGCTATTTCGGCCGCGCGGAATCGCTTTCTTCCGAAGAGCTCGCACGACATTTCCAAGTTCTCGTCTTTGGCCAGATCGAACTGATGCACCTCGCGCTGGAAGCGATGAAGGGAAGGCCGCGCGGTCTGGTAATCAACGTCACCTCACTCGCGTCGCGTCTTCCGGTTCCGTTCATGGCAGCCTACAACGCCGCCAAGGCTGCGCTGGCCAGCTACACGATGTCGATGCAACTCGAACTCGGGAACGGACCCGTTAGGCTGGTGGACCTGCAGCCCGCCGACATCAACACCAGCTTCAACGATGCGGTGGCCAGAGCGGAGAGCAACGACCCGCGAGTGGAGCAAACATGGCAGGCGGTCGATCGAAATATGAAGAACGCGCCGCCGCCGGACCTGGTTGCGCGCGCGGTGCTGAAGTTGATCGCGCAGGACAACCCGCCGCCGCGGATCACGGTCGGTGACACGTTTCAGTCCGGCGTGGCCCCGCTTGTTTTCCGTTTGCTGCCGCAACGAGTGAGGCTCTGGGGTTTGAAAAAATATTATGGGATCTGACTCATGGGCAAGATAGCTGACGCCGTCATTCTGATGGCCGGAACCGGATCGCGCCTGCGCGCCTCCGGGGAAATGCTGCCCAAACCGCTCGTTCCGGTTTCGGGACGCCCGCTCATCTCCTACATCATGGAGGCGCTGCAAAAAGTCGGCGTGGAAAATCTCCACGCGATCGTGGGGGCAAACCGCGATTTGCTCGTCTCCGAGTTGCGATCCCTTGTGCCCGCGGGGATGCGGTTGAACCCGATTGCAAATCCCGAGTGGCAAAAGCAAAACGGCATCTCGGTGCTTTGCGCCGCTGGGGAAGCGATTGCCCCGTTTCTCCTCACGATGGGCGATCATCTTTTCGATCCTTCTATTCTCGAGCGGATTGTCGAGCAGTCGGATCCAGGTGAACTGAATCTGGCCGTTGATTACAAAATCAATTCCATCTTCGATCTCGACGACGCGATGAAGGTGCAAACTCGCGGCGACCGCGTCGGGACGATCGGCAAGAAGCTTTCCGTCTACGACGCGATCGACACCGGACTCTTCCTTTGCCCTAACGAACTCTTCGACTACCTCCGGCGGGCGCGCCGGAACGGCGATTGCAGCCTGGCGGATGGAGTCCGGCTCATGGCCGAAGAGGGCAAAGTGCGCGCGATCGATATCGGCGAGGCGTGGTGGCAGGATGTCGATACCTTCGCGATGCGCGCGCGGGCGGAGGAAGCGGTGCGGAACAAACTCAGACCGGCAGAGCCGTCGGCGCGCTCGTAGCGAGCGGGGGTCCCTGAGCCCGCCAGTTATCAAGCTGACTGGAGGAACGGGCGCAGCCGAGCGTGCAGGTTTCGTGGCA
>JACCZO010000233.1 GCA_013695925.1 Chthoniobacterales bacterium | reverse complement strand
GGCTGGCTCCTGGCAGGCAAGAAGCGCGCGCCCCAGGGACTCGGTCGGCTCGGCGAGACGGAGGATTTACGGCCGGAGCAGTTTGTCTTCTGTATTACGAATCATGATCAAGTTGGAAACCAGGCTTTTGGTCTGCGCCTGAATCAATTGATCTCGCCGGCGGCGTTCCGGGCCGCTTCGGCGTTGCTCTGTCTGGCGCCCTACACGCCGCTGATTTTCATGGGACAGGAATGGGCTGCCTCAGCACCGTTTCTGTTTTTTACCGATCACAATCCTGAGCTCGGCCGCAAAGTGACCGAAGGACGACGAGAGGAATTCCGGAGCTTCAGTGATTTTCGTGATCCGGAGGCGCGGACGGGGATTCCGGACCCGCAGGCGCGGGAAACTTTCCTCGGTTCGAAACTCGACTGGAAGGAGACGGCCGCAGAGCGCCATGCGGGAGTGTTACGGCTCTATCGCGAGTGCCTGCGACTGCGCCGGGAGTCGCCGCAGTTGCGGGATCGATCGCGCGGGAATTTCGAAGTGCTGCCGCCGCTCGGGGGTGTATTACGGGTGAGTTTCGGCCGGGCAGAAGCGGAGCGCTGGCTGATCCTGGCGGATCTGACCGGCGGTCACCGCATGCCGCCGCTCGAAAACGAGAGCTCGTGGGAGCTTGTTCTCTCGACTAACGAGACGCGTTTTGGCGGCGAAGCGGGGCCCGCCTTCGCGCAACCAGAGGTGCGGGTCTTGCGCCTAACGAGAGCCGGTTGATTGATTGTCGGTGCGGGTCGGCGAGAATGACCGGATCGATCCGGAGATGAGGACGAAGATATTACCCTTGGCGGAATTGGCGCGGCGTGCGGAAGAAATCCGCGCGCAGAGCCGCCGCCTCGTCCTGACCAATGGCTGCTTCGATCTCCTGCATGTCGGGCATGTTCGTTATCTGCAAGAGGCAGCGGGGCTCGGCGATTTCCTGGCGGTGGCGGTGAATGGCGACGAATCTGTCCAGGCACTCAAAGGGCCCGGCCGGCCGCTGAACGGCGCGGACGATCGGGCGGAAGTCCTCGCGGCGCTGGAGTGCGTGGATTTCGTCACGATTTTTCAGGCGATGCGCGCGACGGGAGTGATCGAGGCGTTGTGCCCCGCGATTTATGTGAAGGGCGGCGACTACACGCTGGAAAGCCTCGACCGCGAGGAAGTCGACGCGCTCAAGAAAGCGGGCGCCGAGATCAAAACCCTGCCCCTGGTTCCCGGGAAATCGACGACGCGCCTGATCGAACGGATGCGGCCCTAACGGATGGCGCGACTCGCGATCGCTATTCTCGGCTCGGGCAAAGGTTCCAACTGCCGCGCCATCCTCGAACAGATCCGCGCCGGCAGATTGGAAGCGGAGTGCCGGGTCGTCGTCTCGGACGTGGCTGACGCCGGGATCCTCGCGGTCGCGCGCGAGTTCGACGTGCCCGCGGTTTTTTTTCCGCCGGGACATTTCCGGACCAAATTTGAACCGGAACGTGAAGAAGCACTCGTTAGGCTGCTGCGCGAGGCGGGGACCGAGCTGATCGTGCTGGCGGGGTTGATGCGCGTGCTGAAGACGCCGCTGCTGGAGGCTTTTCCGCGGCGCATCATTAATCTGCATCCCTCGCTTCTCCCGAAATTTCCGGGGCGCGAGGCTTGGGTGCAGGCGCTGGCGGCCGACGAGAGTGTCACCGGTTGTACCGTTCATTATGTCGACGCCGGGATTGACAGCGGAGAGATTATCGCGCAGCGGGAGGTGCCGATTTTGCCTAACGACACCGCGGCGAGCCTGCACGAGCGAATCCAGGTGGCGGAGCGGGAGCTTTTTCCAGCCGTGATCGGCCAACTGGCCACGATGAGGACTTAGCCGCGCTCGGATTTTTGATCGCGGCCTAACAATTCCTGCATCGCCTGCGCGGGAGATTTGCTCTCGTGCAGGACGGCGTAGACCTGGTCGATGATCGGCGTCTCGACGCCAACTTTGCGCGCGCATTCGAAGGCACTTCGCGCGGTTGGAATTCCCTCCGCGACGGTTTTCATCCCGCGAGTGATCTCCTCAAGACTCCTGCCCTGTCCGAGCTGCTCGCCGAGCCGGCGATTGCGACTGTGCTGGCTGAAGCAGGTGGCAATCAGATCTCCCGCTCCGCTCAGACCCTGGAAGGTGCGAGCGTCGCCACCCATCGCAACTCCGAGCCGGAAGAGCTCAGCAAGGGAGCGCGTCACGAGTGCTGCCTTCGAGTTGTCGCCGAAGCCGAAGCCGTCGCTCACGCCGGCCGGGATCGCGAAAATGTTTTTCAGGGCGCCGCCCAGCTCAATTCCGACGATCTCGTCGCTGCTGTAAACACGAAAGCGGGCACTTCCCAGAATGGCCTGAAGTTCCTCGGCAACCGCCCGGTCGCGGCAGCCGAGAACCGTCGCGCTGGGCAAGCCGCGCGCTACTTCGACCGCCAAATTAGGGCCCGAAAGAACGGCGACCGGGTTGGCCGGGAATTTTTCTTGGAGAATCTCGCTCATCCGCAGGCCGCTGCCGTGCTCGATTCCTTTCGTGCAACTCATGAGGATGGCGTGGGATTTCGGCCTTTCCTGCTGCAGCGCCGACGCCATTTCGCGCAGGGCGACCGAGGGAGTGACAAAGATGATCAGATCCGCCGCTACGCAATCGGCCAGCTTGCTCGTCAGGCAAACATTGCCGGGCAGTTCTACGCCGGGGAGGTAATCGGGATTTTGCCGGGTGCGACTGATTTCCGCGACCCGCTCCGGCGTGTGGCCCCATAAGATGATTTCGTGGCCCGCTTTTGCCCAAAGGAGAGCAAGCGCGGTTCCCCAGCCGCCGGTTCCGAGAATGGCGATTCGTTCCACCGTCATTTTTGTCCGAAGCGTTGCTCCTTGCCGTGGAGAAGTCGCTGCATGTTAGACCGGTGTCGCCAGACGACAACTCCGGCGATAAGGATCGAAAATGGAAGCAGCCTCGCGCCCGTGAGCATTCCGAAATGCAGGTAGGCAACGACGAATGCGGGAAGGGCAACGGCCGCGCCGATGGAGGCGACGGAAACATATCGCGTAACCTGAAAAAGGAGAAGCCAGACCGCCAACACGGAGAAGACGGCGATCGGCATGAGCCCGAGAAGGACTCCTGCCGAGGTGGCCACGCCTTTCCCACCGCGAAAGCCGAGCCAGACGGGGAAGGTGTGCCCAAGGATGCACGCCAACCCGCCCGCTATCCCAAGCAGGTCGCGCTGAGTATTCCCTAATATGAGGGCGCCACCGATGGCGAAAGCGATGCGGACGGCGGCGAATCCCTTCAAGGCATCCAGTGCGAAGACCAGATAACCCCACTTCTTTCCCAGAACTCGGAGGACATTGGTAGCGCCGATGTTGCCGCTTCCATGTTGGCGGATGTCAATTCCTCGGGCGAGGGACACAAGGTAACCGTTCGGGCAGGAGCCGAGTACGTAGCCCAGGGCGGCTGCCAAAAGATAAGACAGGACGGTGGGATCCAATTTTGTAACCTATTTATAGAGAGTTTGTTAAAATTTTGTTACGTAGCCAAATATTTAAGACTCCAAGGTCACTTGGCGTGATTCCACTCACTCGACTCGCTTGTCCCAGATTCTCGGGGCGCAGGATCCCTAGTTTTTGACGGGCTTCGTTCCGGAGCCCGGGCACCGCAGCATAATCAAGTTCCGCCGGAATGCGTAACGCATCTGCCGCCTGCATGGATCGAAGCTGGTCGTTCTGCCGCCGAATATACCCTTCATATTTGATTTCAGTTTCAAGAAGCTCCCAAATCTCAACGTCGATATTGTGGCGATCGGACTCGGAAAGTGATTGCACGGAAAATTCCGGCTTTTTCATCACCTGCAGGAGAGTTTGCCCATCGCGTCGGGTGAAAGCAGCGATTTCGCGGGATTCTTCTATTTGCCGAATTTTTTCTTTGAGCAGGCCGAGTCGGCCCGGACCGACCAAGCCGATCGCTGCCGCCTTCTCGGTTAATCTTTGGTCGGCGTTGTCATGGCGGAGGAGTAACCGATGTTCAGACCGGCTCGTGAACATGCGGTAGGGTTCTGGCGTGCCTTGCGTCACCAGATCATCGATCAGCACCCCTATGTAAGCTTCGCTCCGCCCAAGAACAAGAGGTTCCCGTCCGGCAACCGCAAGAGCGGCGTTGGCGCCGGCAACCAATCCCTGCGCGGCCGCTTCCTCATATCCGGAAGTTCCATTGATCTGTCCGGCGAAATAGAGGCCAGCCACAAGTTTGGTCTCCAATGTCGATTGGAGTTGGGTAGGTGGGAAATAGTCGTATTCGACGGCGTAACCGGGTCGCATGATCTGCGCGTTTCGAAGCCCGGGAATGGAACGGATAAATTCAACCTGGACTTCGTAGGGGAGGCTGGTGGAGATTCCATTCACATAGAATTCTTCTGTGTGTCGACCCTCGGGCTCGAGAAAGAGCTGATGGTGTGTTTTGTCGGCAAACTTTACGACTTTGTCCTCGATCGAGGGGCAGTATCTTGGGCCCGTCCCCTCGATTCGGCCGCTGTAGAGCGGCGATCGGTGGAGATTGCGGCGAATGATCTCATGGGTTTCCGGAGTCGTGGCGGTGATCCAGCAGGGAATCTGTTCCACGTGGAACCTGCCGCTTTTGACTCCATTGAGGGTGAAAAATTCCTCAGACTCACCGAACTCCTCTATGACGGGAAGAAAACTGAATCGTGTCGGCGGTTCATCTCCGCCCTGTTCGGAGCAGGCCCCAAAATCAATCGATTTGGCGTTGAGTCTGCAGGGGGTCCCGGTTTTGAATCGCCCAGTGGCAAAGCCGAGGTCGCGAAGGTTGTCGCTTAAGGGAGATGCACTGTCGGCCATACGGCCCCCTGCTCGGCTCCGGTCGCCCACGTGAAGCAGACCGCGGAGAAATGTGCCAGCGGTGATCACAACCGCTCGACCCCTGATGGAAAAGCCGAAATCCGATTTCACGCCGACGACACGGCCATTTTCTACGATCACCGCCTCGATTCCTCCTTGTTTTACCTCAAGGCTCGGCTCGCGTTCCAGCAGCGCTTTCATCCGGAATTGATACGCCTTTTTGTCGCATTGCACCCTCGGAGCCCGAACACTCGGCCCCTTGGTTCGATTCAGAAGACGAAATTGAATGCCGGTAGCATCCGCATTGATGCCCATAGCGCCGCCCAGGGCGTCGATCTCTCGGACGATGTGCCCCTTGGCGAGTCCGCCGATGGCCGGGTTACAGGACATCTGTCCGATGGTATCGAGGTTCTGACTGAGCAAAATCGTATCGCACCCCAGTCGGGCGGCGGCCAACGAGGCCTCGATGCCAGCGTGTCCGGCACCGACCACGATCACGTCATATGTTTTATCCAGGAAATATTGTTCCACGTGGAATCACCTCAAACCTTCCTGTAAGCCAGAGAACGGGGAAGGGAGGAGGTCAGGGAGGACGAATACCTGGTGGCGATCGCGGCCAGAACAGTAAATCTCTAGCTGGGGATTGAATTCGGCCAAGAATTGGCGGCACGCCCCGCAGGGCAGAACCGGCTCAGCGGTATCAGCTACAAGAGCAATTCCGGCGAACTTCCGGCTACCCGCGGCCACCGCGGCGGTCACCGCAACCCTCTCCGCGCAGATGGTGAGGCCGAAGGAGGCGTTCTCGACGTTGCACCCGGTGAAAACGTCGCCTGAATCCGTGAGCAAGGCTGCTCCCACGGCAAACTTGGAATAAGGAGCATAGGCCTGTTGCCGCACGGCCCAAGCCTGCGCAACTAATGCGCTCCAATCTATTTGTGAGCCCATATTTCCGCGCCCGAAACGGGTTTGTCGGAAGGAAGTTGGATTGCGGCCTCAGATTGCCGGGAAGTGGTTCTCTCAGCCTCCTGAAGCAAACGGAGAGCAATTCGACCGAGTAAAACTAGAATTAACAGGGAAAAAAGAAGCCCGCCTCCCCAGACCCAGTATTCGATCACGCGCGGATGACTTTTTCCGCGCAACAAATTGAGCCCGAGCTGACCCAGTGTTCCCACATAAGTGTAGAGAAACAGGCCGGGAGCCTGTCCCACAGCGACCCACAGGATGCAGGTCCGGAAACGAATCGTCGTCAGACCGTAAAGATAATTCAGTAAACTCGTTGGAAATAAAGGATGTAACTGGCTCAGTAAGATAATCTTCCAACCTTCTTTGTCGATTGCCGGCTCAAGCGCCACAAGGGTAGCGTTGCGCATTAGCCTTCGCCGCAGCCAGCTCCGACCGAACTTCCGGCTAATGTAAAAAGCCATTGTCGCTCCGGATACGTTTCCCACCAGCACAATGAGGAACCCCCACCAGAGCCCGAAAAAGAAACCACCACCCATGCTCAGCAGACCGCCCGGCAATAGAAGCACATTGCAGCACGCATACAGGATCGGGTAACAGATGGCGCTCCAAGCACCCATGTGCATGACTTTTTGCTGAACCTGAGCGGTCCAATCAGCCAGCGGAAAATACCGGCCGGCAACAACCAGCATCGCGCCCACGAGGATCACCCCACCGACCTGGATATAAACTGCGCGCCGCACCTTGGTCATTAGCGCAACTTGCCTACTTCAAAGGCCGCGCGCAAACGCCGCTAACTCAACGGTTGCCGAGTATCTGAGGAAAGGAGTAATCAGATAGACCCCTGGAAACCGCTCCAGTGCGGCCTCGCAAATCTCGCGAGCGATCTCCAACCCTCGTTTGCCCCCCTCGGCTCCTTCCGTTCCACTCATCCTCTCACGCACTTCGGCTGGCACGACAATCCCCGGCACCTCGTTGTGCAAGAACTCCGCCTGACGCCCGCTGAGCAGGGGCCAGATCCCAGTGAATATCGGCACGCCGAACTGTTTCGTTCGCCGCGCCATTTCGTCGAGTACGCGCAGGTCGAACACCGGCTGAGTCATCACGTATTGTGCGCCTGCGGCGATTTTCCTCTCCAGCCTCGAGATCTGCGCATCGAGATTCCTTGAGTTTGGATTAAACGTGCAACCCATCACAAATTGGGTACCTGCATTGAGGGATTTACCGGCGTAATTAAACCCCTCATTCATCCGCTTGATTATCCCGATCAATTGTACGGAGTTCACATCGTAGACCGAAGCTGCCCCAGGATGGTCACCGACGCGGGCCGGGTCGCCAGTCAGCGGCAGGATATGGCGCATGCCGAGCGCCGCCATCCCCAGCAATTCGCTTTGCAGCCCGAGGACGTTCCGATCGCGGCAGCTCATATGCAGCAAGGGCGTAATCCCAAATCGCTCCTTCAACATCGCCCCGATCGCCAGATTGCTAACCCTTAGGATTGCCAGCGAATTGTCGGCCAGGGTAATGGCGTCGCAGCCTGCCTGGACGAGGGCCTGCGCGCCGGTAAAATATTTCTCCAGCGCGAGCGTTTTTGGCGGGTCCAATTCGCATATGATCACGCGGTGACCAGCGGCTATCTGGTCGAGCAAGCTCTCTTCCGTGGGTGCGACTTTCCGGGACGCGGACGGGCGTGGTCCTTCCACCACAGCGCTAACGGCTTTACGGCGTATCGGTTCAAGCCCAGCCAACGCCGAAGCCATGGCTGCGATTGTCCGCGGGGTGGTCCCGCAGCATCCACCGATCAGGCGCGCACCTTGCCCCGCCATCTCCCGCGCCATCTTGGCGAAGTAATCTGGCGATGTGTAGTAAATGAAGCGGCCCTCGTGATATTTCGGGTAGCCGGCATTTGGGTAGGCCGAGAGCAGGAAATCCAGCGGGATGTGCTCCAGCAAATGCACCGTCGCTTGCGGCCCGTTCAGGCAGTTGACGCCCACGACGTCCGCCCCCAGCGCGGTCAACTTGCGAAACGCCTCGACCAGCGTGAGCCCGGAAGGAAGTCGCCCCTCCTGTTCGCAGGCCAGCGAACAAATCGCCGGCACCTTGGACAAACCCATCTTTGCCTGGAGCGCGAGCTCAATCTCTTCGTCATCCAGAAACGTCTCGAGAAAGATCGCGTCCGCTCCGCCATCGAGTAAGCCCGTGATCTGTTCGCTAAATATGGCTGCTCGATCGATGCCTCGCGTCTCTGCTTCATCGGCGGTGATTCCGAGCGGGCCCACGCTGCCCGCAACGTAGACATCCTTGCCGGTTGCCGCCTGCCGTGCGATTTGCGCAGCGGCCGCGTTTATTTCCCGCGTTCGGTCACCGAAACCAAAGCGATCGAGTCGCACACGGCTCGCGCCAAATGTATTGGTTTCAATAATCCTCGCCCCGGCTACCACATAGGCCTGATGAATTTTGAGCACTCTATCCGGCTCGCTCAGGCTCAGTTCCTCCAGGCATCGCTCCAAGGGAATGCCCTCATCGAGCAACATCGTGCCCATTGCGCCGTCGCCGCAGACGACACGATTCTGGAGTTCGTCGAGGAGATCCACCTTGTCTTAAGCGCTTAACGCTACCGCGTCTTTCCGTCAACCAGGCGCTGACGGAGGAGCCCAGCCCCGCCCCACGGACTTTCAGGACCAGCCTTTCTAGCGAGCGAGAATGACTTCTTTCTTATCCCAGGAATGCTTCTCACCACAGTGGACACAGGACACGGTCCCGGATTTCACTTTGGCGGCAGCGAAGGAATCTTCTTCAATCACCACCCCAGTCACGTTGAGCTTTTTCGTTACCGGACATCGCACCAGGATTCGCTTGATCACCCCACCATCATCTCACATCGGCGGCCAAAAGCTCGCCCAATCTTGGCGCACCTGTGTGAACGGAATCTGTAAAGCAAAACCAATAACTACGAACAAGTTCCAATATCTTTCTGCTGCGGCCGGATGGCTGTTTAGTCCGTGGCCACCTGGTCATTTTATCAACAGTCATCGCCGCCCGTATCTTACGAGGCATAATCCGCGACGGCCTCCAGTTATTCAAACGTAGAAGATGAATACTCTGGACGGAATTGAGAAAGATTAATCTTTCACGGCGTGAATAACTTTGGTCTTCCGCTCAAATACACCTCGGCCGCAAAAGAGTATTCAGGGCTCAAGCACATTTAGGTGCCACGTCCGACAAGTTAACCGCAAGCGATGCCTTTGCACCTATGTTGACCGATGCGCTGCTTGCCGCAAGACTCTCTACCGTCTTGGCAGAAGAGGCCGCGCTGGCCGAAATGCAGCGTGTTCTCCGGCCCGGCGGCAGATGTTTGATCGCAGAACCGAGGCACGCTTTTCGGGCGTCCGTCCCTCTTTTCGCCATGTGTTTCGTCGCTCGCGCGACAGGTTTTGGAAACGGCTATCGAGAGCCACGCCGAGCGCACGTCATGCCTTTTCCAGATTTCGCCCGGCTCTGTGCGACGCCGGCCTGGAAAAGTTGTCCGTGCTGGCGTGATGGGCGGTATCAATACGCACTTTGTGAAAAAGCATGAGCCGCCGTCAGAAGATTCTTCGCCCTAACGAGTCCGATCCGGCGAATGCGAAACGCTGCGCGCTCGCGATCATGACCAAAGCGCCCATCCCCGGGCAGGTGAAGACACGGCTCACCCCGCCACTCAGTCCCGAAGAAGCAGCGACGCTCAACGTCTGCTTTCTGCGCGACCTCTCAGCCTCGATCGAGCAGGCGGGCAAAGGTTCGCGCGGAATCGCCTGTTACACGCCGGTCGGCGCCGAAGAAGCCTATGGCGACATTCTTCCCGCGAGCTTTCAGCTCATTGCACAGCGCTCCTCCGATTTTGGACAACGTCTGGCGGGTGCAGTTGAAGATTTGCTCGCGACTGGATTCGGCGCCGTCTGCCTGATCAACTCCGACAGCCCGACTGCGCCTTCGACCGTCTTTGCCGAGGCCGGGCGCATTCTCCTCTCGCCTAACGAGCAGGTGGTGCTGGGCCCTTCCGTCGACGGAGGCTACTATTTGATCGGTATGAGAAAACTTTACCCGCGTCTTTTCGAGGATATTGATTGGAGTAGCGATCGGGTTCTCGCCCAGACTCGAGCGCGCGCTGCCGAGATCGGTCTCGAGGTCCATTTGCTTCCCACCTGCTATGATGTGGACGATCGCAGCAGTCTTCGTCAGCTCTGTGACGACTTGTTAGGCCTTAACGACTCGAAGGCTGGGAAGGTGGCGCCCGCGACCCGCGACTTCCTGCGCAGAATTGTCACGCAGGAAGGCCGCGCGCGGATCTGGCCTCTCGCGGCCGAGCTTCCCGCGTGATGAAACGCGCCCTTGTCACCTGGCGGCGCCCGGCTTAATCGGGTCGCACCTGGCCGATTTGCTGCGCCGCGACGGCTGGAAGGTGCGCGTCCTCGACAATCTCGAGCCGCAGACGCATCGCCACGGGTGTCCCTCCTGGGTCAGGCCGGATCACGATTTCATCCGGGGCGATCTCCGCGACCGCGCCACGATTGCGGCCGCCCTGGCTGATATCGACGTCGTTTTCCACCAGGCGGCTTACGGCGGCTACATGCCGGAGATTGCGAAATATGTGGAGGTAAACAGCCTCGGCACCGCGCAAATGCTGGAGGTCATCCGCGAAGAGAATCTGCCGCTCAAGAAATTCATCGTCGCTTCTTCACAGGCCGTTTACAGCGAAGGGGCCGCCACTTGCCCGGAACACAGGCTTGTCTTTCCGCCCGTGCGTCCGGTCGCGCAGTTGCGCCAGGGCGATTGGGAAGTGCGCTGCCCGATTTGCCACGCCATCACAACCAGCGCGCCCACCCCGGAGAATGCGCCAATCGGCGGCGAAACCGTTTATGGCCTAACGAAGGTCGACCAGGAAAAACTTGTCCTGCTCTGGGGCAAACAAATCGGCATCCCGACGGTCGCGCTGCGCTATTCCTGCACCTACGGCCCGCGCCAGTCGATTTTCAATCCCTACACCGGAGTGATCGCGATATTCTGCACCCGGCTGCTGAACGATCTGCCGCCTGTTCTTTATGAGGACGGCGAGCAGACGCGCGACTTTTCCTTTGTCGAAGATATCGCGCGCGCCAACCTCCTCGCCGCCGAAACCGATGCGCTCGACGGCCTTCCGGTCAATGTCGGGAGTGGTCGCGGCGTGTCCATTCGTGAAGTCGCGGCCCAGATTTCCGACGCGCTCGGCATTCAGATCGCGCCCGAAGCGAAGGGCGAGTTTCGTCCCGGCGAGATGCGTCACCTGACCAGCGACACCGGGCGCATTCGGGCGGCGGGCTATCAACCGCAGGTCGATCTTGCGAGCGGGATCGGCCGCTATCTCGACTGGATCGGCGCGCAGAAAGACGTGCGCGAATACTTCAGTGAAGCGGCCGAGATCCTGCGCGAGAAGGGGATCGTCCACCACGTCAGGAGCAAGTGAAAGCGCACATCTCGGTCATCATTCCGGCGCTGGATGAGGGGGAACCGATCGGCGCCGTGGTCCGGGCTTGCCTGACGACCGGTTTGCCGGATGAGGTCATCGTGGTCGATAACGACAGCGCCGACGCGACCGCGGCGCGGGGCCAGGGAGGCGGGTGCCCGCGTCATAACGGCGCGGCGTGGTTACGGCCGCGCCTGCGCGGCCGGTGTGGCGGCGGCCGATTCTGCCTCAGAGATCCTCGTTTTTCTCGACGGCGACGGGAGCGATTGTCCGGAATCAATGGACCAGCTCGTTCGGCCGATTGTGCACGACGAAGCCGATTTTGTCATCGGGTCGCGGGTCCGCGGCGAGCGTGAAACCGGGAGCATGAACTTCCAACAAATCTTCGCCGGGCGCGCCGCGGGTTGTCTGCTCCGACTTCTCTATCACGTTTCCTTCACCGACATGGGACCGTTTCGCGCCATCCGGCGGCGCGCGCTCGATCGCCTCGGAATGCGCGAAGAGACGTATGGTTGGAATCTCGAAATGCAGATGCGCGCCCGCGCGCGCCGGACTCCGCATTCTCGAGATCCCGGTCAACCATCGCTGCCGCACCGGTGGCGAATCAAAAGTCTCGGGCACGTTGCGTGGCACCTTTCTCGCCGGGGGCCGGATTTTGGCGACGTTCCTGCGCGTCGCGTGCGAGCCGCTGCGTCCACCGATTTAGGAATAAGACTCCGGCATTGCGCCTCCTTTCTTTACCCCGGGGAGGATAAGCCGGGCGAATAGTTGCTCCATCTCGCGGCCTAACGAGCTGATTGGCACCTCGGACACCAGGCCGTGGTCCGCCCACCGATCTTCGCCCGGCGCAGGACGGTCTGGTGGATCGGGCATTTTCCGCCCGCTCTCCAGCGCTCGTGCAGCAGCCAGCCCTTGGGCGGATCAGAGTTGTCGCGGCCAATTGTGCGCAGCGAAGCCCGGGAGACAAAACGGACGCTGCGCCAGAGAGTGCCCAGCATTTTTGCGTTGAGTGCCCCCGCCTTTCGTCGCGGCGCAATTTTCGCCCGCCAGAGAATCTCGTCCGCCATCCAGTTACCGATTCCGGGAAACCCGCTTTGCATCAGAAGCACCGCTTTAATCGGGGCGCGGGCATGCCGCCTAACGAATTCAGTCATCGCCGTCAGGCTAAAAGCTGGCGACTGAATTTCCGGCCCACTCGCTGCCCACCATTCCGGCGCTTCTTCGCCATGATGAAAACGGACCCGGCCAAACTGCCGCGCATCGCGAAAGACGAGGGCCTGCTTTTTCTGCTCGAGGACAAGATGATCGTGTTTGCCGGCGCCGAAACCGGAAGCTTCCGTGCGGAGATGTCCGCTCATCCCGAGGTGAATGCCAAGCCAGTTATGCCCGGCGAAGCGAAAGAGCATCTGCTTGCCGCGCGCGACAGAGCTTTCCAGTAGTTGCCCAGTCAGACGGCGCGACATCGCGCGCACATCGGTCCCGCGAAAGATCCGTTTCGTGCCGTGCGCTTGCACCGCGCGCACCTTTTCGCCCAGTCCCACGTCCCAGCGTTTGCGAAAATATTCTACCTCGGCGAGCTCCGGCATCTCTCTGGAATCGGCAGTGCCGGGCCTGCCACTCGTGACTCGAGCTTCTCCTCGCGCCAGCTCGAGGCCGCCCTGGTTAGGGTTGCGCTTCCGAACCGAAGAGCTTCACCAGTTTGTTGTAAAGACCCAGGAGCAGGATCGTCGGCGCCCAATGGCCCACAAAGTGGGACTGGTCCCGCTGGCCCGAAAGGCGGAGGCCGAGCGAGAGCGCGATCGAACCGAAGGCGAGCCAAAGAAAAGTGTCGGAAGGAAGCTTGCTTGTCTGCCGCTCGATTGCTTTCGCCACCGGGCCCTCGCCGTGGTGAATCCCTGTGTAATCCGTCCTGACGTTTGTCGTGTTCATAAAAGTGGTTTCGTCAGGGAGCGGCTGGCAGACGCTATTTTGTTTGGGGAAAAGGCGAGCCAGTTCGGTTGGTTGCGAAATTTTTCCCTGCGGCGCCACGTGATTAGATCGCCAACGGGCTCCATGCTACCCTTGGCCCGCATGGAGAAAGTCATCATTGTCGGGAGCGGTTGCGCGGGCCTGACCGCCGCGATTTATGCCGCGCGCGCCAATCTGAGCCCGCTCGTGCTCGAAGGCGGGCAGCCTGGCGGCCAGCTCTCGACTACTACCATGGTGGAAAATTTCCCCGGCTTCCCCGAGGGCATCGATGGTCCGCAGTTGATCATGAACATGCACAAACAGGCGGAAAATTTTGGGGCGCGTTTTTCCTACGCGGTCGCGACCGACTTGGAATTCGCCGGCGACCACGTGCGGCTGAAAGCGGATGACGAATGGCTCGAGACCCAGGCGCTCATCATCGCGAGCGGCGCCTCCGCGCGCTGGCTTGGGCTGGAGAACGAAGAAAAGCTGATTGGTCATGGGCTAACCAGTTGCGCGACCTGCGACGGCGCCTTTTATCGCAATGTCCCGGTCTGTGTGGTCGGCGGCGGCGATTCGGCGGCGGAGGAAGCGCTCTTCCTGACCCGGTTTGCTTCCAAGGTTTATCTGATTCATCGGCGCGATCAGTTGCGCGCCTCCAAGATCATGGCCGATCGCGTGCTGGCCTGCGAAAAGATCGAGCCGATCTGGAATTCCGTGGTGCTGAAATATATTCCCGACGAGAAGGGCGAGATGACCGCGGTCGAGCTGCGCAATGTCGTGACCAAAGAGGAGCGGATTCTGCCCGTGGCCTGCGTCTTCGTCGCCATCGGGCACGACCCCAACACGCAGGCGTTTGCCGGCAAACTGGAAACGGATCCGGACGGCTACCTTATCGTTAGGCATCTGGCGGAGAGCAAGCACCCGGGAATTTTTATCGCGGGCGACGTGGCCGACCGCGTTTATCGACAGGCCGTGACCGCGGCTGGCTCCGGCTGCGCGGCGGCAATCGAAGCGGAAAAGTACCTCAGCGGCCTGTAGTCGCTTCCCTCTGGGAAGCGCGAGATCCGACCCGGCCGCAGCGCACAGTTCGCGTTTCCCACAGGGAAACGGCTACAATGGGCGCTTGAAGCTTTGCGATCTGACGCAATTCTACTCGCCGCTCAGCGGCGGGGTGAAACGTTACGTGCACGAAAAAATCGGCTACATCCAGGCGGAAACCGAGGACGAGCACGTCCTCATCATTCCCGGCCCCAGGACCGAGATGATCGCGGCCGAGCGCTCGCGGATTTACTCGATTCGTTCCCCTTTGCTCTCGCGCACGTCGCGCTATCGCGCGCTGCTGAACCTGCGCGCGATCGAAGAAATCCTCGAACGCGAGCAACCACATCTGATCGAATCAGGCGATCCCTACCAGGTGGCCTGGAAAGCGATCGCTTCTGGAAGCGCACTCCGCATCCCGGTGGTCGGGTTTTATCATTCGCATTTTCCAGAGGCTTACCTGCGCACGACCGCGCGGTTTCTGGGCCGGACGGCGACGGAACTCACGATGGACCTGGCCCGCCGCTACGTGCGGCAGGTCTACAATCGTTTCGAGGCGACCCTTGTCCCCTCGGCGCGCCTCGGCCAGGTGCTGACCGCCTGGGGCGTGCACAACGTGCATCCAGTGGACCTGGGTGTGAACACCGACGTTTTCCGGCCGCAACCGGACGATGCCGCGGCGACCCGCGAGTCGTTAGGCATTCCGCCCGCCTGCCGCCTCCTGCTTTATGTCGGACGGCTGGCTCAGGAAAAAAACACCCAGACTCTGTTCGGCGCTTTCCAGCTTCTCGTTAGGCGGGAGCCGGGCCGCTACCATCTTCTGATCGTTGGCGATGGCCTGCAGCGCGGGGCGTTGCAAACCTTGCAGGAGCGCGTCGGCGCCGTGACCTGGCAGCCATACTCGACCGACTCGGAAGAACTCGCCCGTTTCTATCGCGCAGCCGATCTTCTCGTTCATCCCGGCGTGCAGGAGACCTTTGGCCTCACTGCGCTCGAGAGCCAGGCCTGCGGAACGCCAGTGGTGGGGATTCGCGGCAGCTATATGGACCGGATCATTTTTGGCGGCCAGAAGCATTGGGCTTCGGAAAACTCGGCTGAAGCGCTGGCCGACGCGGTCGCGGCGGCGGCAGGGGCGGATGATCTGCGCGCGGCTGGTCAGGCTGCGGCGAAAGCGGTGCGGGAAGCCTACGCCTGGCCGGTCGTCTTCAAGAAACTCTTCCGTCTTTATGACGAAGTACGGATGGGATATCACGCCGGCTAGGGCAAGCCAGAAATCTCGCGGAACGAGCGCGGCTTGCGGGAAGAGGCCGCCGCGTTAACCTCCGGGAGATGAAATCCGAACCCGCCTACACGATTCGAGGCTTCGCTCCGTCCGATCGCGCGGCGGTGCGCGAGTTGTGTTGTCGCACTGGTTTTCTCGGAGAGCCGATCGATCCGGTTTACGAGGACCGCGAATTGTTCGCTGATTTTCTCACTACCTATTACACGGACCACGAGCCCGAATCGTCGTTCGTCCTCGAAGTCAACGGCGAGTTGAAAGGGTACCTGCTCGGATCGCGCAAGCCGCTGCTCAACCAGCTCTATTCCTTCCAGCAGAACATCGTTCTTTTTGTCCGCTCGCTCCTGCGTTATCCACGCTACAACGTCGTCTCGCGGCGGTTCATTCGCTGGATTGTGATGAATGGCTGGCGCGAAGTGCCGGCCGCGCCCGCTCGCACCCCTCACTTTCACATCAACCTGCTCCCGGAGGCGCGCAAAATGTCGACCACCCGCGCGCTGATGAGCGCGTATCTGAGTTACCTCTACGGTTGGGGCGAGAAAAGCGTTTACGGACAGATCGTGACCTTCGGAAGCCGGCGCGGCGAAAAGATGTTTGAGCGCTATGGTTTTCGGGTCATGAACCGGGCTGAGATTACGAAATACCGTTCGTTCTATCCGGAATCCGTTTACCTCAGCACGGTCATCAAGAATCTGGAAACGGCAGGGCCGCTTTCGGCCAACACAGATTCGCCCGCGCGCTTGTCTCGTCGTGGCGGCGCACTAGTGTAAGACGCCTTTGCCGGCATAGCTCAGTTGGTAGAGCAGCTGATTTGTAATCAGCAGGTCATCGGTTCGAACCCGATTGCCGGCTCCCGGTTTCTCCTGCGGGCGCCGAGGTCAAAAGCGCGTCGCGGAGGCCGGAGTTGCGACTCACCTGGCGACCGATTGCCCTGCGCAAAACTTCTTCCGAGGCCCAGATCTCGACCTGCTGGCGGGCCCGCGTGATCGCGGTGTAGAGTAACTCTCGCGTGAGGAGCAGGCTTTCTTTCTCGGGCAGGATCAGGAGGAGGCGGTCGAGCTCGGAGCCCTGGCTCTTATGCACTGTCATGGCGAAAGCGGTCTCGTGCTGCGGCAGCCGGGAGGGGAGATAGCGCCGGAGTTTCCCTTCCGCGGAGAGGAAAAAGGCGCGCAGCTCTTCATCGCTCTCCGGGTCGGGGAGGATGATGCCGCTATCGCCGTTGAAAAGTCCGAGGTTGTAGTCGTTCTGCGTGATCGTCAGCGGCTGGCCACCATACCAGCCACGCTTCGGCGCGATCAGACCCGCCTGGGCGAAGAGCTCTTCCGCGATCGCGTTCAGGTGCTCCACTCCGAAAGGTCCGTGCCGAACCGCGCAGAGGATCCGGAATTCCTTGAGCCGCGCGAGCGCCTGGAGCGGGTCGTTTGCCTCGAGGCACGGCCGGAACGCCCCGAGCACCCGCTCGCGCAACGCGGCGGGGAGCCTCGCCGATGACGGGAGCGGTTCCCAGCGCGCCTCTTCGTCGACCGTTTGTTGCAACGCCCCGATGGCGGCGTCGGCGTCACCGGCGTTGACCGCGCTGCTAACTCGGTAAATGCCGCCGGATTTGGCAAAGCGAAAGCTGTGCTGCAACGCCACCAAGGCGCGGCGGAGCGGTTCGTTAGGCAAAGCCTCTGCGGCCGCGGCGCAAATGTCGGCGAGGACGCTTCCGGCTTCGACCGATGCGAGTTGGTCGCGGTCGCCGAGCAGGATCAGGCGCGCGGCCGGAGGCACAGCAGCCACGAGTTTCGCCATGAGCGCGAGGTCGACCATGGAGGCTTCATCCACGATCACGACATCGGCGTTGAGCGGGTGATCGGCGTCGTGTCGAAAACTGGCGGAGCCGGGCAGATAACCGAGCAGCCGGTGGATCGTGGTCGCCTCAAAAGTCTGCTGCACCGCACGCACCGATTCGGTCAGACGCGCGGCGGCTTTTCCGGTGGGCGCGGCGAGGGCGATTCGCAGCTTCTCGCCGTCGGGCTGAGCGAGGAGAAGGCGGAGAATGGTCGTGACGGTTTGGGTTTTACCGGTGCCGGGGCCGCCGGTGATGACGGTAAACTTTTGCGCGACCGCTCGCGCGGCGGCGACTTTCTGCAGGTCGGTTTCGTCCTCGCGGGCGGCCGGAGAAGATGCGGCGGCGCGCGAGAGAATCGCCTGCGCGAGCTGCTGTTCGTATTCCCAATAGCGGCGCAGATAGAGCCGATCATGCGTGTCGAGCACCAGCGGCGTGAAGTCTCCGGGCGCGCCGACCACCTTACTCCCGCGCAACTTCTTCCGCAGCGTCGCCGCCGTCGGAGCATCTTCGCGCGCGGCGATCTCCGCCACGGTCACGCAGATGTGGCCGTCGCCGCGCGCGCGGCTCGCGCACATCGCGGCCAGCCGCACTTCGGCAGCGTCGCTTCCTTCGAGACGTTGGAGGAAATCGCCGAACTGCCGGTCGAGCGCGCTGAAATTGGTCTGTTCCATCATCATTCGAAAACGCCGCTCAGTTTCTCGACAAAACCGCGGCTCAGGCGCTCGAAATGCACGCCGTTTTCCGGCTGCGCCGGGTCGAGGCCGCGCAGGAAAATGTAGAACGCACCGCCAAAATGCCGGTCGAAATCGTAGCCGGGTTGGCGCAGTCGCAGATAGCGATGCAAGGCCACGCTGTAGAGGCAGAGCTGGAGGGTGTAGAAATTCCGCTGCATCTCCGCGGCGATGGCCGCGGGTCGGTAGGCGGCAGTAGTCGGCCCGAGCCAGTTCGATTTCCAATCCGCAAAATAAAAGCGACCGGCGTGCTCGAAAGTGAGATCAATGAATCCGGTCAGGAAACCGTTGATCGGCTGGAACTGGAGACGCTCGATTGGCAACGGCAACTGCTCCAGCGCGAAGGCTTCGGCCAGCCTTGCGTTCGTCAGGCGATGAATCGGGAAGGAAAACTCCAACTCCGCGATACGCGACTCGTTAGGCACTTCGCGCAGGGCAAAACGATCTTCCCCGGTGGCGAGCGGGAGCGCCGCCAGGCGCCGCACGTTCTCGCTCACGACGTCGTCGAAGCCATTGATGCCGTAGGCGCGGAGTCGTCGCTGCGTGATCTCCGGCGCGCTCGCGAGATCCGCAAAATCCACCTGCTCAATGATCTCGTGCAGACAAGTGCCGGCGTGCATGCCGCGCGGGAACGCATGGATGCCCTGAGCTTCGGGTACTTCCTGCGGCGGCGGCTCGAGAAGCGGGCCCTCGTCGAGCAGATCGGCTTCCCGCCCGCTGACGAGGCGGGTGAAACTGGCGATGCCCCAGCTACGATCGATCGCGCCGGTGAAGAGTCGCGCCTGAGGCGCCGCGGAGGCCACAACTTT
>JACCZO010000228.1 GCA_013695925.1 Chthoniobacterales bacterium | reverse complement strand
AGGTAGTGTCGAGCGAGCCATCCGTGTTGTAGCGTGCCAGGGCGAAGTCTTCTTTGTTGCTGAAAACACGCCCGGCAGCGACGATCTTGCCGTCCGGCTGCAGCGCGACGGCAAATGCTTCGTCATTGCTTGAGCCGCAAGCGGTCGTCACCTTGCCACCGGTGCCGAAGGTAGTGTCGAGCGAGCCATCTGTGTTGTAGCGTGCCAGCGCGAAGTCAAACGAGCCGCCGCCGATGACAGCACGCCCGGCAGCGACGATCTTCCCGTCCGGTTGAACCGCGACGGCATGTGCCCGGTCAATGCTTGAGCCGAAAGCGGTCGTCACCTTGCCACCGGTGCCGAAGGTGGTGTCGAGCGAGCCATTTGTGTTGTAGCGTGCCAGCGCGAAGTCATCTGTGCCGCCAATCACAGCAAATCCGGCAGCGACGATCTTGCCGTCCGCCTGCAACGCGACGGCAAATGCTTCGTCATTGTTTGTGTTGAAAGCGGTCGTCACCTTGCCACCGGTGCCGAAGGTAATGTCGAGCGAGCCATCTGTGTTGTAGCGGGCAAGAGCGAAATCAAAGAAATTTCCGCCGACAGTAGCCCCGGCAGTGACGATTTTGCCGTCAGGCTGCACCGCGACCGCCCTTGCCTCGTCAATGATAGTGCCGAAATCGGTCGTCACCTTGCCATTAGTGCCGAACGTCGGGTCGAGGTCCCCATCCATCAGACAGGACGTTGGCGCCGCCGACTGCGCTCACGCCACTGCCGGCAGCGTCAGCACGCCCAATACCAGCAAGCCCAGCCAGTGATAGCTGCGCCGACGCCGTTGCGCTGCGCCGCCTTGATATGTTTCCCGCACGGCAATGTGATGCTGCCGCTGGTGAGATAGGATGATTCGGTTAAGCATTGGGGTTCTTGTTTCTATTTTCATGTTACTGCCGTCGTTTATAGCAGGAGAAACGGGTGCCTTCCATCAAAAATAGTAACGATCCCGTTACCTTTCCCGGAGATCCGGCCAAGAGTTTTTTACGAGAGCCGGCGGACGAGTGTAGCAGGGCGACGCCGTGACTCGTAAACGCTACAACTTTTCCGATGAGCTGCCGTAGTCAATTGTGGATTTGACCTTTGATCGCGCAGCACCCCTTCATGGCTCCAACCCTGGGCCGCGGGCGCGCGGTTCGCGATCTTTGGTCGTGGCAGTACTGGGTTGGGTGACAAAGGGGCCGCCTTCCATCGGTGCGATCGAGGTGAAGGCTACGTCCGGCATGTCGCTGGGCAAGCCTTCGAGCGGAAATTCTTTGCGCAACGGAAAGTAGGGGTAGCCTTCCCACATCAGGATGCGGCGCAGATCGGGGTGATTGTTGAAACGAAGGCCCATCATGTCCCAGATCTCGCGCTCATGCCAGTTGGCGGTCGGCCAGAGGTCGGAAATGGTGTCGACGGTTGGGTCTTCTTCAGAGACGCGCACCTTTAGCCGCAGATGGAGAGCCCTCGTCATGGAATAAAGCTCGTAAACCACCTCAAAGCGCGGCTCGCTGCCAAAGTTATCCACGCTCGAGATATCAAGCAGGTAATCAAACGAGAGTTCTTCCTTGCAGAACTTGGCGACCTCCCGAACATCGGCGCGCTCGATCACAAAAGTGGTCTCGCCACGGAACTCGATCCGTTCCTTGATTCTCGCACCGAGGATCTGGCCTAACGAATGCAGGGTTTCAGGACCAGTCATTGGGAAAGGCAGAAGGAGGAAGTGGCTTAGGAGTACGACTTAACCCTTTCGACCAGGTCGCGCTTTTGATCGGCGAAGGAACTTTCGCCCGCGATCTTATCCTGCAGTTTCATGAGGCCGGCAATCAAGGCCTCGGGGCGGGGCGGGCAACCGGAAATGTAGACGTCGACGGGCAGGAGTTGGTCGATGCCCTGGAGGACGGCGTAAGAGCGATACATGCCGCCACTCGAGGCGCAGGCGCCCATCGCGATAACCCATTTGGGTTCCGGCATCTGGTCGTAGATGCGTTTGACGGCCAGTGCCATTTTGTAGGTCACGGTGCCGGCCACGATCATGACGTCGCACTGGCGAGGTGAGAACCGCATCACCTCGGCGCCGAAACGGGCGATGTCGAAACGGGCGGAAGCGGTCGCCATGAGCTC
>JACCZO010000219.1 GCA_013695925.1 Chthoniobacterales bacterium | reverse complement strand
GTGGTCTCGATCAATGAAGCGATCGAGTTAGCGAAAGAGTTCGGCGGCCCGGATTCCGGCCGCTTCGTCAACGGCATCCTCGATCGGGTGAAAAATGATCTCTCGCGCCCCTTGCGCGAAGCGGCTTCGCCCGGCGAAGCCGCGACGGAGAAGGAAACGCCAGCGCCCTCCGAGTAGGAGAGCTTTATTCGTTAGACCGGTTTAAACAAAGCTGTAGCCGATTCCAAAGCGCCGGAGGCGCGGCAGAGATTAGCCCCGGGCCTGAGCCCGGGGATTAGCGTTTTCATCCGATGAGCCCCGGCGGGGCGGAGTCTTAATCAAGCTCGCAAACCCCGGGCTCACGCCCGGGGCTATCTTTTCGCGCCGACCGGCGCTTCGAAACGGAGGCCGGGTTTTTAACCCGGCAGACGGCTTGCAAAGCCGTCCTCCGCCAGGTCTTCTTAACTCGCTCCCTAGACCGGCTTCTGGATCAAGCCGACCCCGCAGAAATCCTGATAGACCATTCCCGGCGTCTCCATTGCCGGCACATTGTGGTTGAGCGAAATCACTTCGACCTCAGGATGGGACTTGCGCCACTCTTGGAGCGCCCGACGCACGCCGCCCTCCCCGGTCACGTCAAAGCTGGCGGCAAATTCACTGGTGTCATGGAGCACGATCAAACCACCCGCGGCCAGCGCCGGATACCAGGCCTCGATCTCATTCAGCGTCTGCCGGTATTCATGAGAGCTGTCGAGGAAGACCAGTTCCGGCGCCCCGCCCAGATAGTCGCGGGCGAGGCCCGGCGAAGCAGGATCAAGCGAGCTGCGCAATTCCACCCTGACCACCTCGGCAAGGCCAGCGCGCTCCAGCCATTCCCTCGCGAACCGGCAAAGCGGCTCATCAATTTCAAAACAAAAAAAGCCATGCCGCGCGTGCATCTGGCGCAGATAAAAACCGAGCAGGAGCGAAGAATAGCCGGCGTGCGTGCCAAGTTGAACGATCCGTTGGATGCCGCTCCCCATCACCACCCCGTGCAGAAGAGACATAATGGGAACGACGCATTCGCCGATCAGATTTTGGCGGGTCGTTTCGGCAAACCAATCCTCCATCAACTGCCATTCGTCGTCGCTCAGGCTGGCGAAAATCGGCGGTACATAGTTGCTTCGCGGCAGCCGATGCCACCAGAAGCGCGGTTCGGCCGAGGCGGAGAGCGCAAGGGATCGCCGTGCTGTCTCAGGAGCGGACATCGCCGAGCAACTTCAGGTGCCGCTCTGCGTACGCAAGCTGAGAATGCGAGCGCGGCGTCAGGGCGCGGCGTGACTGGCCCAGGTTCGTTTCCCCGTCGACGGCCAGAGCATTCGCCCGAGCCGATTGCTCCCGCGTTCCACCAGCAGATAACTGGCGTAAGAGGCCGCAAAAAGCAGCGCAAAAGCGATCGGGAAGACCGCGATCGCGTGCCACGGCTCGGGCATTCCCTGCGCCAGCGGGATGCGATGGAGCAGGTCCGGGATAAAAGGATAATGCAGGAGATAAAGCGAGTAACTGCACAAGCCTAATGGCACCAGCAGGCGCTCCGCCAGGCTCTCCCCCTGTTCGCGCCAGAGGTAGGATTCGACGAGCAAGACCAGGGCGCAGGACGAAAGCGAAAACGCGAGAGCGTCGCCCGGTTTGCAGAAAGTCGAGGAAACTAGAACCAGCACCGCGGCGAGGCGAAGCAGGACCGAGCGCGGAAAAGCGCGACGGCCGGCGAGGAATTCCTCGGCGAGGTATGCGCCTAACGTCCAGTCGAACCAAAGCATGGTCGGAAACGTCCAGACCGTTCCCGAAAAATCCTTGCTCCAATCGGTAAAAAAGACTGCGGCCACGAGACGCGTGAGCAGACTGAGCACGAGAGTGGCGAGAAGCGCGCCGCGCATTGTCCAGTGCCGTCGCATCCACCAGAGAATGGGATAGAGGAGATAAAGCTGCGCTTCGACCGCCAGACTCCAAAACGCGCCGCTGATCGCGAAAATCCATTCCGGATTGAAATTATAGAAAAGGAAAACGTGCGAAAGAATCTGGGCGCGCCCTTCCGCGGTAGCGAAGCTGAGCCCGTCGCGCCAGGCGAAGAAAGCCAGCCAAACAAAATAGGGCGGACAAATTCGCCAAAAACGGCGCCAGAAAAATTTCCCGACTCGCAATTCGCCCGCCTGGAGCGCGGAGGCGTGGATGCAGAAACCGCTGATAAGAAAGAAAAGCGAAACGCCCATCCAGCCGTAGCTCAGCGGATAGAAAATCCAAAACGCGGGACTCGGCGCGGAAGCGAAATCGCGTACCATCCCTTTCCATTGCAAATGATCGACGCCAAAGGTCGCGCCGTACCAGTGAAATAAGACGACCGCCAGAATCGCGAGGCCGCGCAGAACATCAATCCGGCGCAGATGAACCTTCCGATCCGCCACCGGCTCGACTCCCATTATTTCGAATCCGTCTGGAGTCGATGCGGCGCATGTGCCCGCAGGCGCAGATGCACTTCGACCTCCGCGCCCGGCGGAACCTGCACCATCGGAAGCCAAAGCTGCGGATCGATCCCGGTAATCTTGACCCGGAGAAATTTTGCCGCCGGCAAACGCTCGGCATCCCCTCCCAACCGGATCCCGCCAAAGCTCGCGTCCGCCGCCGCATCATAGAGCGTGTTTCCCGCGACCCTGACCCGGAGCCGGCCGACATCGACGACCGGGAAAGGGCTGATAAAGTCGATTCGCAGCGGCGCGCCGGCGGCGCCCGGCGGCAAATGGAAGGTCACGTCCCGCCATTCGTTAGGCGAGAAACGCAGATAGAGCGAATCAGCTTCGCGCAGCTCGCCGTCTAACATGGGAAAGACTTCCACGATCGTGTCCGCCGGGCCGGGCCCGGGTTGGAAGCGCCGCTTTAGCCACGAGAAAAAAGCGAGCTGAAGCCGGAGCCGCCGCGGCAGCTTCGGCTTGCGCGCGATCAGGACCGAGTCATGCCATTTGTTATTCTCGTTATCGTATTCCGGCAGGTCTTCCCATTGGGTGTGCGCGTCCAGCACTTCGAGGTGGGCGTAACGCGCCACGGCCGCAAAGCCATCAGGAAAAATGCGCCAGCAATCGCGCGGATAGCGATGCTCCGGCCCGCACGACGGCGCAATGATACAGCAGACTCCGCCCGGCTTCAGGACACGCGCGATCTCGCACATCGTGTCCCAAAAAAACTCGGTATGTTCAAAGGTTTGCCCGGAGACGAGCACGTCCGCGCTCCCGCTTTTCAATTCGCGCCAGTGATAGGCGTCCTGCAGAACGATATCGACGTTAGGCCCGGGCGTCAGGTCGATCCCGATGTAACGCCAGCGCGGGTTGGCCAGCACTGCGCGATAGGAACCGTTAAAATCCTGGCTTCCGAGATCGAGAATCGTGAGCGCTTCGTCTTTTCGCGCCTCGAGATAGTCGCGGCGAAAATCCGCCATCAGGTCTAACGAGTGTTGGTGCATCAACGATTCGCTGCTCAAGCTATCACGGACTTCAAATCAGCAGCCAGTTTCTTTGCCAGAGTAGAGGTGGTGTCACTTGGCGCAAACCAATCGCCGGCCATCGGGACGCATGCTTCTCATCCGAGGGAAATCCACCGCCGGCGCTCTGGCGCCCTCCATCACCAAATGCTCGACTCGGGGGACCACTCGCATAAACTTCTCCGATTTTAGCGTCTATGCCCGATCAAATTTTGCCAACAAACCGGCCTGCTTCCGCGATCGTGGCAGGCCTCGACTCGCCCGCACCCGGGCAAAAGGTTTACGATCGAGCGATCCACCTTTCCGGCTGGGTTCACGCGCCTGGCCTATCCCCTGCCTCATGTGAGGTGCGCGCTCATTTGAATGATTTCTGCGTCGCGCAAACCCGCAGCCTTTCTTATCGGGCGGATATTTGTCAGAAATTGGGCCTCGGGCGCGAGGCGCGAACCGGTTTCAAAATGCTGGCGAAAACTCCCGCGCCTGCAACCGAGCCGCACGAAGTCACGCTGCGCATTACCGCATCATGGGACGGCCGAGCGCCCCAGACGCTGATCGAGCAGGCGGTTCAAATCGAGCCAACTTTACTGAGTCAGCGGCATCACGGCGAGGTCGTCTATCCTGAGAACGAAACCTTGCTTCATCGGGAAAACATTTATGGTTCTGGACCGCCCTTACGCGATCCGGGGCTCGAGGCGGCCGATTTGATTCTCGGTTATCTGCCGGAGCACTCTTCGGTGGTGGATGTGGGCTGCGGAGCCGGTGCCTACGGACCTGCTTTAATCGCTGCCGGGCACGATTGGCTTGGGCTGGAATCGAGCGAGCATTGCTGTCAGATTCTGCAAGAGCGTCAGCTGCCTTATCGTCGCGTCGATCTCGCTTCTCAGTGCCTTCCATGTCGCACCGGCGAATGGGAGTGTGGCATCTGCATCGAGGTGCTCGAGCATGTGAGAAAACCGGAAGCGTTCCTCGCCGAGATCGCGCGCATCACCCGGCGCCGCGTCATTTTTTCCGTTCCAAACATGGAGGTGCTTCCATATATGTATGGTTGGGGGGTGGTCCCGTGGCATCTGCTCGAGGCCGATCACAAGAACTTCTTCACTCGCGCCAGCTTGCGCAGGCTGTTGCGACCATATTTCCGGCAGGTAGAGGTTTTTTCCTTTGGCGAGCACCCGCTCAGAATGCGGGAAGGCATCCCCGTTTACGTGCACTTCTGCGCGATAGCGGACAAATAGCTAGTCTAGCCTCGGGTAAAAAATAGGCTCTCATTCCAGCCGATCCGGTTCCGCGCCCGCCGCGACCCAGCGAAAGATCGTCGCGCCCACTCTCTTGTAACTCGAACCGCGCATGTGTTCGTCGAAATTCCAGTAAAGATGCTCGCCGTTTTCCTCGGTGCGGCGGAGAAGCGGAGTCAGATCGAGGTAAGGGAGCGCTAGCGCCGCGCAACTTCGGCGGAGGGATTCCTGATGAACCTGAAATTCCGGACCGCGGAGGGACTCGACCTCGTGGTGGGTGGCATATTTTTGTTGGAAGGGAACGTAGCGATCCGATACCTGGGTGGAAAATGGGAGATAAACGATGCGCAGCTCGGTGCCTTGCGCGCTGGCGAAGACCTGCAGTTGTCGCAAGGTCTCACTCATCTCGATCGGCTCGCGCAACGCGCTCGCGGCTTTGTTCAGGACGTCGACCACAAATGGGTTGAAGTCTCCCTTGCGCATCGCCTCGGCGAGCGCCGGATCGACCTGTGAAAAGTCCGGCGGCGGCTTCGACCACGGATTCAACGGATCGGGAACCACGGGCACAAAAAGGGTCGGCCGGGCATGCCAGCGTCGCGCAACCGGCTCGTGCCGGATGGCGCGCGCGAGAATCTGATACAAGCGCGGCGTCCATCGGCTCGAGCGTTGCGGCCGGAAAGTTTCCTTCGACGGAACCGCGTCTGTTACCGGCAAATCGTTCGCATAAACAACCAGGATCAACCGGTGCGGACGGAAGAGCGGCACAGCGTCATGAATCAGCGCGAGGTATTCGGGAATCCCGTTGCCGCCAATCCCGCAGTTCATCGCCTCGGCCTGGTTTCCCGCCGCTTTCTCGTAGCCCCGTGCAATGGTTTCGTCATCCGCCGCCATGAATCCTTCCGTCAGGCTGTCGCCCACGAACATGACCCGCTCCGCTCGCAGCGGCGGGGCGACCTTCCACTGGCGATCGCGAAAGCCGTAGAGATTGAGGTGACTAACGAAGCTGGCGTGGTCCGGTTTCGAGTTCCAGCGGAAAGCGGCGTTCATCGCCGGTTGGCGCCTCGCCAGAAAGGAAGACGCGCCTTCCCGGGCAAAAGGCGCATAATTTACCCGGTTGAAATTCGTCACCTCGGGGACGGGAAAGATCGCCCGCACGATCGCTTCCTGGAAGACGAAGAGAAGCGCGAGGAGCAGCGCCCAATTGGTCACTTGCTGCTTCATGCCCGGGCGATTCGCCGCTTGAACCCGGCAGGAGGTGGAACCACGCTCGGGCGCGGCATGAATATTCTCGGCATCTCCTCCTTTTATCACGACAGCGCCGCCTGTCTCGTGCGCGACGGCGAAATCCTCGCCGCCGCCCAGGAGGAACGCTTTAGCCGGGTCAAGCACGACTCGGATTTTCCGAAGCAGGCCATCGCCTATTGCCTCCAGGCCGCTGGACTAACGAGCGGGAGCGAACTGGACCTGGTCGCGTTTTACGAAAAGCCGTTCGCCAAGTTTGACCGCATCCTTTCCACTTCACTCGCGCTCGCCCCGCGCGGTCTGCGGCCCTTTCTCAAAGCCGCGCCCACCTGGATCAAACAAAAGATCTGGCTCAAGGAAATCATCCGGAACGAGCTGGATTATGAGGGAAAGATTGTCTTTCCCGAACACCACGAATCGCACGCCGCCTCGGCCTTTTTTCCTTCGCCTTTCGAGGAGGCCGCCGTCCTCACAATCGATGGCGTGGGCGAATGGACCACCAGCAGCATCGGCCACGGCTCGGGCAATCGAATCGAGCTCCTGCGCGAACTGCGCTTCCCGCATTCCCTCGGCCTGCTCTACTCCGCCTTCACCTACTACCTCGGGTTTCGGGTCAATTCCGGGGAATACAAAGTGATGGGCCTGGCCCCCTACGGCGAGCCGCGCTTTCGCGATCTCATTCTCGCCGAGCTGATCGATCTCAAGCCCGATGGATCGCTCCGGTTGAACCTGAAGTATTTCAATTTCCTTGCTGGCCTAACGATGACGAACCGGCGCTTCGCCGCCCTTTTTGAAGGCCCGCGCCGGCAGCCGGCGACGGACCTGACCCAGCGCCACATGGACGTGGCGCGTTCACTCCAGGCGGTGGTCGAGGAAACGATGTTGCGCATGGCGCGCCACGCCCACGCGCTCACGAAATCTTCCAATCTCTGTCTCGCAGGCGGCGTCGCGCTCAATTGCGTGAGCAACGGGCGGATTCTGCGCGAAGGGCCGTTCGAGAAAATCTGGATTCAACCGGCGGCCGGTGACGCCGGCGGCGCGCTTGGGGCCGCGCTCCTCGCCTGGCACCAGTTTGAAAACAAGCCGCGCCAAGTTTCACTCACGGGCGCCGACCGCCAGCGCGGCTCCTTCCTTGGCCCCGATTACGATTCGCGCGAGTTCCTGCGCGCGCAAAAGATCGCGGCGACGGAATTACCTAACGCCGAACTCTTCGGCGAGGTGGCGCGTCTCCTCGCGCAAGGCCACGTCGTCGGCTGGTATCAGGGACGGATGGAATTCGGCCCGCGCGCCCTTGGCAACCGCTCCATCCTGGCCGACCCGCGAATCGCGACCGTGCAGGAAACGCTCAACCTGAAAATCAAATTCCGGGAGAGCTTTCGCCCTTTTGCGCCGTCGGTCTTGCGCGAACGAGTCTCGGATTATTTCGAGCTGGAAGAAGAGAGCCCCTACATGCTCCTGGTCGCAG
>JACCZO010000198.1 GCA_013695925.1 Chthoniobacterales bacterium | reverse complement strand
GGATTGGAGCGATCGCCCCCTTCTTGCGTCCAGTCGCCGTCGGTGTCACGCTTCCGCCCTAACTTATGTGCGGCATCGTCGGATACGTCGGTCGAGCGGAAGCGGGGCCCATCCTGTTGGATGGTCTGCGCCGGCTGGAGTACCGCGGTTACGATTCCGCCGGCGTGGCGATCGTCGATGGCGACCACGTCGAGACCCGCAAATGCGCGGGCCGCATCGCCGGGCTCTCGAAACTCATGGCGGAAGATCCCGCGGCTGGCACTTACGGCATCAGCCACACCCGCTGGGCGACCCACGGCAAGCCGACCGATCAAAATGCTCATCCGCATTTCGATGAGAGCGGCAAACTCGCCCTCGTCCACAACGGCGTGATCGAAAACTACGCCCAGATTCGGGAGACTCTTTTGCAAGAGAGCGAGCATCATTTCAAGTCGGAGACCGACACCGAGGTCCTGGCGCATCTGGTCGGGAAAATCTATGACGACTCCGCCAAAGGCGTCACCGATCCGCGCCGGCACAAAGCTCTTCTCGTCGAAGCGCTCCGCAGTGCCCTGCAGCAGGTCATCGGCACCTACGGGATCGCGATGGTGCATGCTGACATCCCCGATTTCATTGTCGGCGCGCGCCGCGGCAGCCCGCTCGTCCTCGGCGTCGGAAAGGATGAAAACTTTCTCGCGAGTGACGTGAGCGCGATCGTCGCCTACACCCGCGACGCGGTTTACCTGAACGACTTCGATCTCGTCGCGGTCGAGCGCGACAAATTCGAGATCAGCTCGCTCGCGGGCGAGCGCGGCAATCATTCCATCAGCAAAGTCGAGTTCACCGCCGAGGACATCAAGAAGGGCGACTATCCGCATTACATGCTGAAGGAAATCTTCGAGCAGCCCGGCTCGGTGTGCGACGCGATGCGCGGCCGGCTCAGCCTCGAGGAATGCACGGCAAAGCTCGGCGGGTTGAACATGACCCCGGCGCAATTGCGCGATGTCGGCCGGATTGTGTTGACCGGTTGCGGGACCGCGCTGCACGCCGGGATGGTGGGCGAATACCTCATCGAACAGCTCGCCCAGGTCCCGACGGAGGTGGAATACGCGAGCGAATTTCGGCATCGCAACACTCCGATGACGCGCGACACCCTCGTCTTCGCGATCAGCCAGAGCGGCGAGACGGCCGACACGCTGGGTGCGCTGCGCGAGAGCCAGCGCAAGGGCTATCGCACGTTAGGCGTTTGCAACAACGTCGCGAGCACGATCGCGCGGGAAAGCGACGGCGGCGTTTACATGCATGCCGGCCCGGAGATCGGCGTGGCCGCGACCAAGTCGTTCACTTCCCAGGTCGTGATCCTGACCCTGATCGGCCTGTTGTTAGGCCGGATGCGCCATCTCTCGACCGCGGAAGGAACCTGCATCATCGAAGCGCTCGAGGCGCTGCCGGAAAAAATCGAGCAGTTGCTCAAAACGAGCGACCAGATCAAAGCGGTCGCGCAAAAATATGTCGACGCCACCGGGATGTTGTTCTTCGGTCGCCAGCTTAATTTCCCGATCGCGCTCGAGGCGGCCCTGAAGCTGAAAGAGATCACTTATCTCTACGCCGAGGGCCATCCAAGCGCGGAATTAAAGCACGGCGTCATCGCACTCGTGAAACCGGAGCTGCCCTCGGTTTTCATCGTCCCGGACGACGCGGTTTTTTCCAAGAATCTGAACAACATCGAGCAGGTCCGCGCGCGCAAAGGCCCGATCATCGCGGTCACGACCGAGAGCGGCGCGGCCAAGTTAAAAGGCATCGCCGACGATCTCATCCTCGTGCCCGACGCGGACGACGCGGTCATGCCAGTCCTGACCGTCATTCCGCTTCAGCTTTTCGCTTATCATCTCGCCGTCGCTCTCGGACGGGATGTGGACAAGCCGCGCAATCTCGCGAAAAGCGTGACGGTGGAGTGATGTATACGTTTCGCTCTGCGAAACGCGGCACTTCGTTAGGCGATTAAAAACGCGATCGGGCGCCAGCCCCGCGCCTTCCAGAGGAAGGCGTCTACAGCCCTGCTCCCTTCTCAATCCCGCCTTCAGTCACGACGATCGCCGAGCGACGGTCAGGTTAAAAAATAATTACCTCCTCAGTATTTTTTTGCTTGTTTTCTAAAACCGATAGGCGCTAAACCCATCGATGTTGTGAATCCCCTGACGTTCCGCCGTCCTTTGTCCTCCTTTTCCGCCTTCCGTCCTCTCTTGAGCGCCGGCTTGCTCTGCCGGGCTCAGTCACCGGCCCTCGCCGTGCCGGCAAAATCTTTACCACCGCCTGCGTAAACCAGCTCGACTACTTCCGCCCTCATTATGCGCGCGTTCCAACCTAACGAACCCGAGGCCAATCGCTCCGGCGTCTTTTTCATCAGGGTGCCTGCTCGACCCACGCCCAGCGACCCGCATCCCCCGCCGATACTGTTGGCTCTCCATGCTGGAGGGTTTCAGTCAGGAAACCCATTCCTGGACCTCTTTGAAACGAGCCTCTCAGCGTCCCGCCATGATCTCTTAGTCGCTTTGATCAAGGCGCGGGTGCAGGCAATCCGCGAGAAGCAGTTTTGCCGCGACCGGCCGATCGGAGGTTCGGCTGGAGCAAGCCAGCCGGTTTGGCCAGCATTGTCCCATGATAGCTCGCGCAACTGCCAAACCGCATCGATGCCGATCCACCACCCGCTCGGCCGAACCGCTTCGACCCTGACGATTTCTCTGATCAACCCAACTCAGAAACTAACCCGTAAAAAATGAAACCAAAGAAACAACAACTCGACTCCTTAACCTCGCTCGGAAACATCTCCCGAAGAGCTCTCGTTAAACGTCTCTCTCTTGGGTCGCTCGGCCTCTATCTCGGCGCCAAGTCGCTTCGCGCCGACACTGAAACACTAACCTGCCCGGATTGCGACATGCGTCCATGGCCTATGAATCGCCCGCCGCAAATAGAGGAGATTCCGTTTGAGTTTCAGCCTCCGTCGCCGCCACCTCCGTTACCGCAGGCTCACAAGCTCGAATGGCGACGCTACGAGCCCAATGTCAACGATTGGGGCCCCGGCCCCTGGCCGACGGTTGTGCTTTTGCACGAAGGCGAGTTCGAAGGTGGGAGCCCCTTTGGGCAGGCCATCCAAATAATGGTGGCGCCCGAGCTCCAGGCGGCCGGCTATTACGTGCTGGTCCCGTCCTGGCGTCTCGCCCCCTGCGGGCTCATCACAAACCAGCAGTGCCATAATAACACCCCGGATGGAAAAAAATCGGGGCGACCGCCGCAGCAATCTGACGATGTGAAGGCAATCATTCGGGCCGCGCGCGCGGAGGCAAATTGTCTTGGAGACAAGGTCGGGGTAGTCGGGGGCTCGGCCGGTGCGACTCACGCCGTCTGGGTCGCTCTTGACACGAACTCTTCAGGAAGCGTCTGGCCGTTCTGGACAACAATTGACCGGGCCGATGTGGCGTGCTGTCTTTCGGGGGCGTACCTCTTCTCCGATCGCACGACGGAACTCTACACGCCTGCGATCGATTTCGCTGGCATCATTCAAAACTATACCGGCACCTCCGATCTTACGACGCAGGAAGCCCTTTCACCGACAAAGCTGGTCAAGCCGCCTTCGCAGTTTCCGTTTAAGCCTATCCTTTTGATCAACACCAGACGGGATAGCATGCCATATAATCAGATCGTCGATATGCAGGCTGCCTTGGAAGGCGTAGGTCTTATGGAAGGCGACGATTTTAGGGTAATCACCATCCCTAGTAGTTCGGGACATGCCTTCGAGTATTGGGACAACTTGGATGGTCAAGAGCCGAACGAGCAACTGATCAGCGAGGATGTCAAAGATTATCTTGCCGCAGTTCTGGGGCCCTAGCCATGATCTGGAAAATCCAATTATCAGAGAGATTCCCCACGGCGATTCCGGGACGCGCGCATGCGCGTCCCTCGGACCACGTAGTCAGGCTGTGGTGCAGCGTGTTGTTACTCCTGAGCAGCATTGCCGCCCAGGCCGGAAGCGCAACCTGGAAAGTGGATCCAGGAAGCAGCGACTGGGACACGGCAATAAACTGGACGCCGGCGACGGTTCCTTATGGTGAGACTGACATTGCCACTTTTGGAGTGTCGAATACGACGAACATAACGGTGGGTGAGGCGCCAAATGGCGAGGATGCGGCCAACATTATGGGCGAAATTCTGTTCCAGCCTGGGGCCAGCGCTTACACTATCACCGCGATTCCGGTGTCCGATGTCATCTTGCCTACCACTCTCGAATTTTTCGGCCGAGGAATCAGCAACGACTCGGGCGTCGTGCAGAATTTTGTCGCTGCGAACTCGAGCGGTACACACGCGGCGTCACGAATCGCATTTCATAACTCCGCCTCGCTAGGTGAGAATACGATCATTACCCACGAGGGCGGTGCCGACTCGATTCCAGATGGTTTGTATGGCGCGTTTACCTGGTTCCTTGATACCGCCACGGTGGCTAACACGACACTGATCAACAATGGCGGAACAGTCAGAGGATCATATGGCGGATCTTGTATCCTGTGGGACTTTGCGACCGCGGACAACGCCACCTTCATTAATAATCCCGGGGAAGTCGCGGGAGCAGGCGGAGGCTTCACTGAGATGCTAGGCTTCGGCTCGGTCGGCAGTTCCACCTTCATTGCCAATGGACCTACGGTGAGCGGTGCGCAGGGCGGGCTGCTGGCAATCTATTCTGGCGAGGCGGCCGGAGCGAGATTTATCCTGAACGGCGCCACAGTGCCAAACGCTGCCGGCGCGCAAATCTATGTCTATGGTGGCTCGGGTTACGCCACCTTTACCGGCAATGGCGGCCAGGGAGCGGGTGCGCTCGGGGGGGTGATCGATCTGTTCGATCTGCCAGGATCCAGTCAAACCGTTGTCATTGCCAACGCCGGCACTAATGGCGGCTCCGGCGCCCGGATTCTGATCGAGAACGACGCCAGTCCCAGCAAGGGACAATTTCGCGTCTTTGGCAACGGCCTGCTCGACCTGACGAAAGCGAAACCGCCCGGGCCAACCATTGGCTCATTGGAAGGCGACGGTCTGGTCTCATTGGTGACGAGCGCGCTGAGCATCGGTGGCAATAACCTAAGCACGACCTTTTCCGGCACCATTCAGGATGCGGGCTCGATTGCAAAAGTCGGCACCGGGACTTTGACGTTATCAAACGCCAACCTTTATACCGGCGGCACCACCGTGACTCAAGGCACCCTGGTGGCCAGCAATTTGAGCGGCTCGGGAACAGGCACTGGCCCTGTGTTAACTAATGCCGGCACCCTGGGTGGAAGCGGGATTATCTCGGGTGCAGTAACCGTTGGCACTGGGAGCGGCGCGGGCGCCTTCCTTGCTCCCGCGCATGGCGGCAAGAAACAGCTCACCCTCACCATTCAAAGCAGTCTTACATTTAACTCCGACTCCACTTACACCTACACCTTCAAAGCCAAGAATAACAGGTCGAAGACCGACAAGGTGGTGGCCAACGGAGTGACGATCAAGAACGGGGCGAGCATCAACCTGAGTGGAACAACGCAAGGAGCCCTCACCCAAGGGACAGCCCTGACCCTAATCAAGAACACCGCTGCGACGCCGATTGTGGGCACCTTCAACAACCTGCCCGATGACGCGATCGTGAACGTGAACGGGAACAACTTCCAAGCCGATTACCAGGGCGGCGACGACAACGATCTCACTCTGACCGTGGTACCGTAACATAGGCTTCCAGCCTGTTTGGTAGCGTGGGCTTCCAGCCTGCAGGATCGAAAGAGCGGGCGAGACGCCCGCTCGACCTGACAGCCAAGATGGCTGTGTTACGGCGCTGCACCGGCGACGACGGCAATGACCTCACGCTTGCGGTGGTGCGTAGTTCTAGCCGGGGGGCGGCGGGAACCCGGCTGGGTGGAGTTCCGTGCTAAACGAGCGGCCGGGAATAGCGTCCCCGCACGACGAATGGTCATTGCGTTGAGCGGGAAGGTCGGCGTGACTAACGAACTCTTCGACGCCGTGGAAATCAATATCCCAGCCAATTGAGAGAAATGATCGGGCTCAGGGCCGGCCGGTTGGCGACTGACTATCCAGCCGATGGAGGATGTCGAGGGCCGTGTTTGTTATCGCTATGTCGCGATGGAGCCGAACGATTTCCCGGGCGGTCGCCCGCGCGTCATCCGCGCGACCCAGTTGCAGATAAACCAGGGTCAGATTCAGCAGAATGACATTATCTTCCGGAGCGACCTGGCGAGCGTGTTCGAAGTAAGGCACCGCCTCGTCCCACTGCTGTGACATGAAATGGATGCTGCCCATATCGCTGAGCAATTCGCCGCGCTCCGAAAAATACTTCAGCCCAAGCTGGGCGAAGTGACGGGCGCGCTCAAGATCCTGTTCGTTGATCGCGGAAGTGATGAATCCCTGCAGCCCACCGAGCAGTTCGTCGGCGGGAGAACGGCTCGGTTTCTCGTTGCCATAGCTGCGCAAATTCTCGGGATCGTTCGCCGCGCGTTGCAAGATCGATTCCATATGCTGGGCGAGGACGTCCCACTCCCGGGCCTCGCCCAGCGCCATCGCGCGGCCGATCATCAGGTCGATCCGGTTAGGAAATTTCTTCAGCGCCTCTTCCAACTCGACGGCGGCGCGAAGCTGCTGTTTCTTCACCGTTGCCGGATCGGGCGGGGGACCGGTGGGCACCACGCCAATGACTCCGGCTTGCCGGCCACTCTTATCGACCACCGGATACTCGGTCGCGCCGTCCTTTCCCGGATGCGTTTGGTTCCCGGTCGCCGTTTCGTAAACCTGCATCGGCTGGCGCCCCAGCTGGAGCTCGTAACTCGCGCTGACAATGTAGGGATCGGGCGAGTCGGGCTCGCGCTCTTTCCAGTCGGCAATCAGAAGGCGGACCTGCTCGGGTGTGCGGTGGGCGCTGATTTCGGTGACTTTATCCCGAATCTTTTTCTCCGCGGCTGCGGAGGGATTGGGCTGGCGATTCGATTCCGCCGAGGCGTTCATGTCTCCCAAGCTCAACTCAAGGAGCACGATCGCAACCGCTACCAGAAAGCGAGGAACTGGACGCATGTCGAAAGTTACCGTGGGCTCGCTGCTTTAAGGTGCGGCGAGGCGACGCTTTGCTACGGTCCGGCGCCTTTTACTCCGACCCGGGCGAGATATTCCTCCACGCTGAGGAGATTATTGGCGCCGCGCTGCACGATCTTAAGCAGCGTATCCATCGACGAAACTTCCTCGAGCTGCTCGGTCAGGAACCACTGCAGGAAGTTGATCGTGATATAGTCGTTCTCGGAGCGCGCCAGTTCCACGAGCGCGTTGATCTGATGCGTGACCTCGATCTCCTGGTCGAGCGAGAGTTTGATCGCTTCCTCGGCGTTCTTGAAGCCGGGCTGCGGGGCGGCGATCGCCGGGATCATGACTTTGCCGCCGACGTCGATGACATATTTGATGAACCGCATCGCGTGATCGTTCTCCTCCGCGGCCTGGCGGAAAAAATGTTCGGCGAGTTGCGGGAGCGCGTCGCTCGAGAAGTGGGCTGCGATCGCGACGTATTGCATCGCGGCGCCAAACTCGTTGCCGATCTGCTTGTTAATTGCATCGACAACCTTGGTGTTGGTGAGCATGAAAATTCCTCCGGTTGATTATTGGGCGCCGCGGCGAAAGCCGCACCGTCATCTTGACCGAAGATCGCCGAAGATGAGGCCCAATTCAATTCTGGAGGAGCCCGCCCCCTCGACGTCAGGCGATCAGCCTCGCTTACCGACGATCATCCGGTAAATGAGGAGGAGAATCATCGCGCCGACGATCGACATGATCCAACCGGCGGCGTAATTCTGGCCCCAGAACATCCTGCCCAGCCAAGTCCCGACGAACGCGCCGGCAATGCCGAGCAGGATCGTGATGATGCAACCGCCGGGATCGCGGCCTGGCATGAGCAGTTTCGCGATCACGCCGACGACGAGACCGATGAGAATGGTCGTAATAATTGCGGTCATAAGTTCGATCCTAAGAATCGAAGCCGAGCCCGGTAATGGTTTTATGCCGTTACAATTCGACCACTTGCGCGCTCTGGATGTCGTCGCTATGCGCGATCTCGGCCAGTAGCTCGGGCGGCGGTGCGGTGTCGAGATTGAGCACGGTGAGGGCACGCCCGCCCTCCTGGTTTCGACTCAGCGACATGGTCGCAATGTTCACTCCATGCGCGCCTAACAATGTCCCGATCCGCCCGACCATGCCGGGTCGATCGGTGTTCTCAAGCACGAGGAGAACACCGTGGGGGCGAGCTTCGACAGGGCGGCTGTTGATGCTGACAATGCGCGGGGTGGCGCCAAAAAAAGCGCCCGCCACCGAGAGCGATTTGCCTTCTGCCTCCGCGGAAAGTTCGAGCAGGTCGGTGTAATCGCCCGGCGCGCTGAGGCGCGACTCGGTCACCTTGATGCCTAACGTTTCGGCAAAAGCGGGGGCGTTCACTTCGTTCACGTCGTCGCCCCCGGCGAGATGGAGGAAGCCTTTCAGGATCGAACGCGTGATCGCGGTCGTGTCGACCTCGTTCACTTTGCCGCTGTAGTTGATGTGCAGATTTTCGACCCGCTTGGGCGAGATCTGGGAGAGAAAATGCCCGAGCTTTTCACCGAAGCGGAGGTGCGGCCCGACGATCGCGAGCGTTTTGGCGTCGAGATTCGGCATGTTAATCGCATTGCGAATTGTCCCCTCCAGGAGCGCCGCCCGGATGGCCTGGGCAATTTCAATTCCCACGCTCTCCTGCGCCTCGACCGTGGAGGCGCCGAGATGCGGGGTGAGAATCAGATTTGGGATTCCGCGCAAGGGAGAATCGGCCGGCAACGGTTCGGTTTCAAAAACATCGAGCGCCGCGCCTGCGACCTGGCCGCTCTCCAGCGCCTCGAGCAATGCAGCTTCGTCAATCAGCCCACCCCGCGCGCAGTTGATCAGGCGGAGGCCGCGTTTCGCTTTCGTTAGGCGGGCGGCATTCAGGAGATGGTGGGTCTCGGGAGTGAGCGGCGTGTGCAAGGTGAGGAAATCGACCAGCGGCAACAGCTCGTCGATTTCCTCCACCAGCTCGACCTGGAGCGAGCGTGCGCGGGTCGAGGAAAGATACGGATCGTAAGCCATCACCCGCATCCCGAAAGCGATCGCGCGCCGGCTCAGCTCGGAGCCGATCCGGCCCATCCCGATAATGCCGAGCGTTTTGTTATAAAGCTCGGTCCCTTCAAATTGTTTCCGGTCCCACTTGCCGGATTGCAGATTGGAATGGGCCTGCGGGATTTTGCGCGCGACCGAAACGAGCAGAGAGAAAGCGTGTTCTGCGGTCGAGATGGTGTTGCCGCCCGGCGTGTTCATCACGATGACGCCACGCCGGGTCGCGGTTTCGACATCGACGTTATCCACGCCCACCCCGGCGCGACCGACCACCTTCAGGCGCGTGCCGGCCTGCAGGATCCGCGCGGTCACCTTCGTCTGGCTGCGCACCACGATGGCGCTGAAGGCGGGGATCAACTCCACCAGTTCGGC
>JACCZO010000155.1 GCA_013695925.1 Chthoniobacterales bacterium | reverse complement strand
GTAGTGACGACCGTCGCTGGTTTTGCGGGCGTCGCCGGTAGCACCGACGGCACGGGGAGCGCTGCTCGCTTCAGCGGCCCGCGCGGTATTGCCGTCGCCTCAGGTAACATTTACGTAGCAGACACCTTCAACAACACTATCCGCAAGGTCACTCCTGCGGGTGTAGTCACTACGTTCGCCGGTCTGGCCGGGCAGACTGGCAGTGCCGACGGCACGGGTGGCGCGGCGCGGTTCAACAGACCCCGAGGTTTAGCCGCAGATGACGCCGGAAATATCTATGTCGCAGACACCACGAACAGCACGATTCGGGTGATTTCTCCGAGCGCCGTCGTCACGACGCTGGCTGGAGCGGCTGGCGTTGCCGGTAGCATGGATGGGACCGGCAGTGCAGCGCGATTTAATGGGCCGATCGGTATCACCCTGGATGACACAGGGAATGTCTACGTGGCAGACACGGTTAATGACACAATTCGCAAGATTACCCCGGCGGCTGTCGTCACGACCCTTGCCGGTCTGCCGCTGACCGCGGGAAGCGCTGACGGCGCCGGCTCGAACGCTCGCTTTGCTTCGCCTCAAGGCTTAGGCGTCGACAGCACGATGCACCTCTTCGTTTCTGATACTGGGAACAACACGATCAGAATCGGCGGCTCGGTTTCCCGGCCGCTAAATATCTCAACACGCGCGCGCGTTGAGACCGGTCAGAATGTGATGATCGGCGGCTTTATCATTGGCGGTGATGAAGCGAAAACAGTGATCATTCGCGCCATCGGTCCTTCGCTGGAGCAAGTGGGTCTTACCGACATTCTCGCTGACCCAAACTTGGAATTGCATGGGTCGGATGGGTCTTTGATCACCGAAGACGATAACTGGAAGGATGATCCGGACCAGATGGCGCTTATCACCGCGACCGGACTTGCTCCATCGGATGACCTGGAGTCGGCGATTGTGGCCACGCTGGATCCCGGAAGTTACACTGCGATCGTCAATGGTGGCGACGGTGGAACCGGTATCGGCCTCGTGGAAGTCTACGATCTAGGGGAGGAAACCGGCTCTTACCTCGCCAACATCAGCACGCGTGGATTCGTGCAGACGGGAGATAACGTCATGATCGGCGGATTCATCCTCGGCGGCGGCACGAGTGGCGCGCAAGTGCTCGTCAGAGCGATCGGTCCGAGTCTGGGTGCAGCTGGCGTTAACGGGGCTTTGAGTGATCCGACGCTCGAATTGCGCGACGCTGATGGCACCTTGATCAGCTCAAACGATAACTGGCAGGATAGTGAACAGACGGAAATCGAAGATACCGGCCTTGCTCCCACAGACCCACTCGAGTCCGCTATTCTGGCTGAATTGCCGGCCGGCAGCTACACGGCGATCGTCGCCGGAGCAGGGGGCAGCACCGGCGTCGGCTTGGTCGAAGTCTACGCTCTCCAATAAGTCTGCGAATTACTTCTTCCACCCCACCGCGGGTGTGAGGAATTCGTTCTAGCGTTCTGGGCTGCGGAGTTTCCGGGCCCAGCCGTTAGAAGGTGAAATTCATGCCCAAAGAGAAGCTGTTCCGGGAGTAGTCCGAGGAAGCGCTGCTCGAGCTCACCTCGCTATGCTGGATGCTGGCACTCAGGTCCACGTGACGAGAGATTTGGTAGCGGGTGAAAAGTCCAACATCGATGGCGTCGGTCGTGGTCGCTGGGCCGCTCGTAACACCTGCACTCGTCGTCGTGTTATTATCGTGGTGGTAAAACAGCGATAAGGCGGAACTGAGCTTGGCCGTGAATCCGTAGGTAAGTTGCAGCCCGGTCCGGAACGTCGTGCGACTCTGCGCCTCACGCACGGCCGGTTCTTCCACCGAGTATCGCGTCGTCCAACTGAGCATGGAGCGGCGGGCCACAGCGTAAGTTAGCGACCCTTCAAAATGGGGATCCATCCGATTCTCCCCCTGATCAAAAGAGCGGAAGCTCGCCCCGGCGCGCGCCTGGGCTGTCAACCTTGGCCCGAAGGTTTCTTCCACGCCGAAAAGGGCCACGTGCGTCAGCGAATCCCGCGGGAAGCTCAGGTAGTCGACGATCAAAAAGCGGTAATTAGCGACCAGCACGGTTTGCCGGGAAAAATCGAAACGGAACTCTTCTCCCAAGGTGTATTCATTACGGTCCGTGAATGCCGCGACGAAGTTGTCTTCGTATCGGATGAGGCGAAAAGAGGCACTCGTCACGGTCGAGAATCGCCGGTTCCACTGGTAACTCGCGGCCAGCGAATCGGCCGTGCGAAAATAATTACCCGCGCGCTGGTTGGGTCCGACGTCAGTGCTGAAGTCCGGTTCTACCCGATAAGCGGTATCCACGTTGGCACTCAGGGAGAGCCTCTGCGAAACCCGGTGGCTCACCGACAGATTCAGGAACGCGTTGACATCTGTTTTCTGGGTGAAGCGTTCTACGACTCCGGCGCCGGCGAGGAGCCCGATCTGAGTCGCGCCGCGCAAACGGTCGTAGGATAGGGTTATTTCCTGGCTGGAAAAAGCCGAACCTTGGGTGTTTCCCGTCGTGCGTGAATTACTATCGTAGCCGAGGCGCGCTCCCAGAGAGATCAGGACCGGAAAAAGGGAATCCACCTTGGTATCCGCGTCCGGCAAAGGGGCGCCAGCGTCGGCCGAATTTGCAGCCTCTGCTTGCGAGCCATTTTGCGAAGAGACCTCCACCACAGGATCTGCGGCCCGGAGCGTCGGCCCGCAGAGCAGGAGCGAAAGTGCCAAACAAAAACCGGGGCGTCCGATTGAGCGCGAGGGAAGTTTCGGAATCGGGAGAATTGGTGCGGTAGGAGCCATCTGGTGAAGGTAGTGGAACGGCTGAAAATTTCCGCGGTTCTGCAGATTCTTTATAATCGAGACAACTGGAAAGACCAGTTGATTTTTCCCTCGCCCTCCAGCAAACAGCAATATGCGCGCCTCCTACCAGGCCGGGCCGGGATCCTGTCCGCCCATGGCGTGGGTCCTGCTCTATAAGAGGCATGACAATCGTTGCCGCATTCTTCGCTCTCCTTTCGGGCTCGGCGTTTTTCATGGTCGCTGCGCTCCGCCGCGCTCCCGAGGGATACGAAGATGAAAAAGGATTTCACCTGACCAATCCTCTCGGCGAAACGAAATCCCTGCCTGCGGCGGGGCGTTTCCTGCACGAGCTCCCGCGCAAAGCCGCCTGAGTCGTCCCGTTTTGCGCTCGCTGGCGCCGTGCTTACCTGGCCTGTAGCCGTCGCAGCACGACCCCTTTCGTTTTCCGTGCGAAGCCGCGGCAAAACCGCACCTTTTTTCTCCCATCATCCGGCTTTGACCTCACGATCAACTGCTCCTCGCCCTCCATCTTTGCGTAGCGCGTCTCCGTTTCTAGAAACGCGGGCTGGGCCGCTGCCAGCACCGCCAGCACGTCGAACACGGGACCGCCGTCGGCCCGCGCGATGTTTCTCCAGAACCAAAGCCAGACTCCGCTCTGGCTGGCGAGAAATCGGCCGATCGCCCGCTTGCCTTGAGCGCGCGCAGATCTTCCGCCTGCAAAAGGAGGCGGGACGACGTCGCGATCAGGAGTTCGCCTTAGCTGACCGGTTGTCGACTGTTGCTCGACCAGCGTCCCATCGAGGAAATCAATCGCCTGCCGAAAAGCCGCTCTCCTCATGCCCAATGGTCTTGGCGCGGATATTTGTTTCGCCCGACTGCGCATCCCCCCGGGCGATCAGGCTGCCCGTCTTCGGATCAACCCAGACGGGTCGGCTCGCTCTTCTTGGCCGTTGGCTGGTCGGCCCGCACCGCGTTGCCAGGAAAAAAACGAGAAGCGCCAGCAACCACAAGGACTGGACTGTCTTATTCAAGAAACAAGCGTGTCGCCCTGAAAATCGCGAGCAAGCGCCATTGCCCCTTTCGCCCGGTCCAGAAGCAAGAGTTTGCCGCGCTCCCTCTGGCCACTGGCTTCCCGCGTCCGAAATCGTCGCTGATTCGCAAGTGGGCCGCTTTTCCCCGCCCTTCTTGGGCTCGTCCGCGCAAAACTGAGAGGCCGCTTGAGCTTTCCGCGCCTCTCTTGCAAACTGCCGCGCGATATTGATCAGACAAGGATGTCTTGGCAAAGAAAAAGGCGCGACCGAAGTCGCGCCTTCTCTAATATTCTTGTCGATCGCTTTTTTAAGCCCGTGCGAACTTACGCATGAAGCCAAGGGCAACAATGCCCAGTCCCAGCAGGGGTAGCGTCGCGCCCGATTCCGGAACGCCCTGCGTGCCCTTCACTATGTCCAGCTGATTGATCGCAAAGCCCACGCTACCGAATTGATCGGTGGCGGAGAAGCTAACGGAAAAAATGTCCGGGGTCGTGTCCAATATACCCGCGAACACGGCAGAATTATCGGCATCGGAAGTAGAATTCCCGTT
>JACCZO010000137.1 GCA_013695925.1 Chthoniobacterales bacterium | reverse complement strand
CGGGCCGAAAATTAAAAGCCGCGGGCGCGATCAGCAGCCTGGCCATCTTCAATCGCAACACGGAAAAGAGCGACGCCTTCTTCAACTCGCTGCAAGTGGCGCGGGAAAACAAATAGCGGGGAACTTCCCCTTCATCCCACTTCCTTCTGCCTTCAGAAGAATGCACCCGGCGCGGCTCGAACGCGCAACCTACGGCTTCGGAGGCCGTCACTCTATCCAGTTGAGCTACGGGTGCAGCGAAGCGGGATTATAATGGCGGCACCCCAAAGCACAACCGGTCACGGCGGCGGCGGCACCGGTGGCGCATCGCCCCCGCCGGGGCCATGGAGATCGATGATCACACGCGCGCTTTGATAACCCGCATAGAAGGTGGGAGTACGAAGCCGAAACGTCGTCATCAGCTTATCCAAGCGCGTCCGGACGACGCGGGACCGAGTCTGGAAACATCGACCGTTCCTGGCCACCGCCGGACCGAGTCTGGCCACCGCCGGGACGGGTCTGGCGACCTGACGGGAACCGTGCTGGCTACTGACGAGAGGCCCTGGATACTGCCGGATCGAGTCTGGCCACCGCCAGCGGGGTTCAGGAAGAAGTTAAGGCGTTTCTGTCCCGATACTTAGGGAAAGAATTGGAGCCATAAACCAAGGTACGCCTATTTCCCGGCGATCAAGGAGCATCAATGTTATCAATCCTCCCATCCCGCGGTCATTCAAACTGACACACCATCGAATACTCCGGCCCTACCTCGACCAACGATCCTTTCTCGAGACAAATTTCGTCCCAAGCCTCAAGCAGCTCGAATCTCCAGGTTCTTCCATATGGCACGGGTCATTCTTTGAGGGGACGATCAAGGATCGAAATCCGCACAAAATCACGATGGAATCGCATATGTAAGGAATCCGGTCGCAGCAAAGAAATTGTCGGCGCTGCCGGCCACCTTTTCGATCGTACATGCCGGAAATGAAATTCGACCGATAATCTCTCGTGGAAACCAAGGCCACCGTCCCCGTCCGAATAGCGTCACCTGGTAAAGATCCGCCGTGGAAGCATACAGAACATCTTCAACGAGACTTTCTGGGAATTCGGGTTCGGACAGGTCGCCAAAGGCGGCTCGTCCAGTAATCCGGCTGTATGCATTGACGAGCGCCAGAAAAATCATGTGCGCCTCGTCTCCATAACAGGAGCGAAAAACGAAACGTTTTCGGAAAATTTCGGGGTTCTTGGAAAGCGAATCTCTGAGAAAGCGGGAGATCGTTCTCTCCATCTCGCGTCGCACGGCTCCCGAGGTATCGTATTTAAGGGCTTGCCATCGATTCGGGCTCAGCTCTCGCACCAACGAGAGTTCTTCATGATCCAAGAGAACGACGTGCACATCTTTGTGTGACCAGTAGAACATTTAGCGATGCGAATCGGCACTTTTGTAGATTTCTTCAATTTCATGTAGTGAGTAACCTAGCGACAGTCGCTCCCACCGCGTTATCGGCTCTCCTCGCAGGTCGTATAAAAACGCCTGCCGTGTGATTAAGTCGTCCCAATGTCGGGAGCTCGGGTCACTCTCAGGATATGCTCGTCGCACGAAATAGTAGAACCGCCAGTCCTCGCGAGTGTCGTCCAGCTCGAGAGCGCTAAGCTGAGGGTCGACCTCCGTCTGCCTCAACAAGAGACGCATTTCGGCTAGCGCCTCGTCCACGGTCGCTTGTAGGACTTCCTTGCTACAATGACCAACAGCAGCAAGCTGGAGTCGTTCGCTCCTCGCGCGGACGTTGGAAAGAAGGCTTTGTTCCCATTCGCGATCAGTCCCCCAACCAGGCGGAACGAACTCGGTCGCAACGATTCGGAGTCGGGGTTCATTCAGTTGCCGCCGTAACTCAGCGGTTCGTGCTCTCTCCCGGCGCTCCGCTGTGATGCCTATTTTGATCAGGTTGTTGCGCCTTAGATCTGCGATGTAGATCATCCGAATTCCGCCGGCTCTCCTACATCGGCTCAGACGGGAGCAAGCGTCGGTCGAAAGTGACGGATGGTGCGGATCGATTGCGCGACGACCTGAGGTTGACGCGGCGTGTTCGAGGAGATTTGCACCAGCATACTCAAGGCCGCTTCCAATAGTCCGGCCGGCGCGCGCGGGGTTTCCTCTTCCACCATCGCGATATCGCGGGCTTTCACTCGCAGGCGCTTGCCCAATTCCCCGCGCGTGAGGTGCGCTTCCTCGCGCAAGAGCGTGAGCGCTTCGCCCAGCTCGAAAAGATGGCGGGCCGCCGCGTATTGCGGGTCATTTGCCATGTTCTGTTCGTGGAATTTCTGGAGATCGTCTTTCACAAGTATCCCTGTCGCTGAAAATACCGCTTCTGTCTCTGCTGAGCAATTTCCATATCCTGCCGCGGCGTCTTTTGCGATTTCTTTTGAAAGCCGTGCAGGAGAACCACCCGATTTCCTTTCGCGGTGGCCGCCAGGATTCGATAGATGTTACCCGCGTATTCCGCGCGCACTTCCCACAACTTCTGACCGCTGAGCTTGCTCCAAACTTTGCCGGGACGATCGGGCTCATGCGCAGCATCTCCAGACTGCGAACGACTTTGGCCCGCGCCGCGGGTTCAAGGCTGGCCAGGAATTCTTCGGCCGGCTTACCTCCAGAATCGGTCTCGTAAAAAATGATCTCGCGCATGGCTCACGCTAGCGCCTCGTCCGGCGACATTCGCCCGCTCCCAAAGTGTCCTATCGCCCTCAACTGGCTTCCAATCGTCTTTGGGC
>JACCZO010000124.1 GCA_013695925.1 Chthoniobacterales bacterium | reverse complement strand
GGCGCGCCCTGGCCTGGAAGGCCACACTCATTCTCATCCCGCTCCTGACCGCCGCCGTCCTCTTCTACCTGCGCCAGGCGCAGGTGGCCCGGCTCTCCAGCCATGAGTTGCCCAACATTGGGGTGGTGCCGGGATTCCAGCTGACCGATCAAAACGGTGCCTCCTATGGCACCCAACAGTTGTTAGGCAAAATCTGGATCGCGGATTTTATTTACAGTACCTGCCCCGGACCTTGTCCCATGATCAGCAGCCGGATGGGGGACCTGCAAAAACCGCTCCGAGACACCGACGTGAAGCTGGTTTCCTTCAGTGTCGACCCGGAACGCGACACGCCGGCGGTATTACGAGAATACGCGGCCAAACTGGATGCCCAGCCCGGCCGCTGGCATTTCCTGACCGGAGACAAGAACACGATCTACCGCTTGTCTCACGATGGATTCAAACTCGCGGTCGGTGAAGGCGGAGCGGAGGGCCCGATCCATAGCACTCGCCTGGTGCTGGTCGATCGCAGCGGCATGATTCGCGGCTACTACGATGCGACGGACGCGGACGCGGTCACCCGGATCCTGGCCGACACGAGCCATCTCCTGCGCGACCAGCCCGCACCCCGGACGGCGGGCGCCGGTTCCTAGCTCAACTGCTCTTCCTCTGCGACGAGGCGGAGGTAATCGCGATACTCACCCTTGGGCAAGCGATCGATCAGCCGGCCCATTTGGGCGTGATCGATAAAGCCGGCCCGCAGTGCGACCTCTTCCAGGCAGGCCACTTTCAAGCCCTGGCGATGCTCGATTGTGGCGATGTAATTGGCCGCCTCGAGCAGGCTCGTCTGCGTTCCGGTGTCTAGCCAGGCCATGCCACGGCCGAGGAGTCGCACGTGAAGAGCGTTTTGGTGCAGGTAGATGAGGTTGAGGTCCGTGATTTCCAATTCGCCGCGCGCCGACGGCCGCAGGCTCCGGCAAAGCTCAACCACCTGGTGGTCGTAAACGTAAAGACCCGGCACCGCGTAATGGCTTTTCGGCTTCTTCGGTTTCTCCTCCAGACTGATGACCCGGCCATCGGCGCCGAACTCGACCACACCGTAGCGCTCGGGATCCCGCACCTGGTAACCGAAAATGCAGGCGCCCTTTTCGATCTCGAGTGCGTCCCGGAAAAAATCGAGCTTCCCGTAAAAGATGTTGTCGCCGAGGAGAAGGGCCGCGCCACAGTCGCCGACAAAATCGGCGCCGATGAGGAAAGCCTGCGCGATCCCTTTCGGCTCGGGTTGTTCCGCATATTCCAGATGGAGACCGAGGTGCGAGCCATCGCCGAGAAAGTCGCGCAGCATCGGCACATCCTTCGGCGTCGAGATGATGAGAATTTCGCGCAAACCGCCCAGCATCAGGGTGGCGAGCGGATAACAGATCATCGGTTTGTCGTAAACCGGAAGCAGTTGTTTGCAGACAATTTTTGTCAGCGGATAAAGTCGGGTCCCGGCCCCGCCCGCGAGCACGATGGCTTTCTTGTTCATGAGCTACGCGTCCAGCCGAGGAGGCGCTCCGACCATTCCTGCCAGAAAGGCCGCGCCCCGGTCCATTCGATCCTGGCTTTGCGGGTCAGCCAGGGGCCGATGTCGTTCACCGATGGCTTGTCGAGCGTCTGGTCAAACATGAAACCGCTCCCGCCTCGGGCGAGCAGCTCGCGGTCGTTGCTGCGTCCGCCGACGCATTGATTGAGCGCCTCCCGCAAGACCGGCTCGGAAAGGATCGGCTTTTCTTCAATCGCCGCACTAATCGTTAGGCCGAGAAGCTTGTTTAACATCAATGCGCCTAACAATGTCCGGGAACTGGTGGCATGCACATGCCCGATGTTGTGCTGGCGGAATAATCTCCGCAAGATCAGAGCGCAGCGGGCTTGCTCGAGGAAGAGATCGGAAGGCGGCCGATGTTTTTGATTTGCGCGCTGCGCTTCCAGCTCGCGCAAGGAAGCGGTGTCCGCCTGCCATTCCGCTTCGACCACCATTGCATCGGGCAGGTACTCGAACTGCCTGACGAGGTCGTTCGTCCTGGCGCTGAGCTCGGAGGCGACCGGAGGATGCATGACGAAGGCGACGTGCGGCACCTCGTTTCTCTGCAAAGCCCGCAACTCCATTTCGAGAAAAGGGAGGCTCGAATCGGGCCAGCGATCGATCAGGTAAGCGCTCTGTTTTGCGGTTGCGACCTGGGAGGTGGATGGGACGCGCACCGGCGACCGCGCGAGGCAATCCGCGAAGAGCTGGTGCAAAGGTTCGACTGTCTTGGAAACCTGGAATTCGTTCGTCATGCGGACCCGGCCGGCATTTCCGAGACGTGAGCGCAATGCGGGGTCGCGCACCAGTTTGACCAACACATCGGCCAGCGCCTCCCAATCTTGGGGCGGCACGAGCAACCCCGTCATCCCATCGACGACCGACTCCGGGATACCGGCCAGGGTGGTTGAGACCACCGGCTTCGCGCAAGCCATCGCCTCCATGATCACAGTCGGGAAAACGTCACTTGCGCCTTCCGCGTCGACTACGCAGGCGAGAGCGAAAATGTCGCAACTGCGGAGTTTTGCATAGACCTCGCCTTGCGAGAGCGAGCCGCAGAGCTCGACCCGCTGGCCCAGTCTCAGATCCGCGACCATTTTCTCCAACTTCTCGCGCAGCGGACCGTCGCCCACGATCTGGCACCGAAAATCGAAATTTCGCCGGTCCAATTCCGCACAGGCTTCGAGCAGAAATTCAAATCCCTTGAATGGAACCAGCCGTCCGACACTGAGAATGATGGTGGGCCCGAGTGGCCGTTCTTCTTCCAATGGCGTCGGCAGATGTGTGAGATCGAGCCCGTTGTAGACACGATAGATTTTCCCCGCCGCTTCGGGACAACGCTCCTGGAGCAGACCACGGCTGTAATCGGTCTCGACCGCGACAAATTCCGCCGCGTTGCAAATCTCGCGGAGCAAGTCGTCCTGCCCGAG
>JACCZO010000105.1 GCA_013695925.1 Chthoniobacterales bacterium | reverse complement strand
CTTGTCACCAAATTCGGGATCAAGCTGAATGACCCGGCGGTGCCAACGAGCACGCCCGCGCCCTAACGACTACTCCGGGCCCCGCCCGCGCCGGAGGGCGCAGATCCCGCGGCGTTTGGCGGCCGCGACGAAATCGAAAAATTTCTGCGCGGGTTCGCGCCAGGTTTTTTCCCCCGCCTGGGCCAGAGCCTGGCTGACATTCAAGCCGCTTTCGTAAAGCAGATGAAAAGCCGCCTTGATCTCAGCCCGGTCCGCGGCGTCGAAGCCCGCCCGCCGCAAGCCGACGACATTCAAACCGACGACTTTATTGACCCCGGCCGCGGCGCAAAACGGCGGGATGTCTTTTCCAAAACCGGAAATGCCCTGAGTGATGACTAGGTGTCCCACTCGCATGAATTGGTGAAAGACGCAGCCGCCTCCGAGGAAGGCGCCGTCGTCTACCGTGACGTAGCCGCCGAGCAGGCAGTTGTTGGCGATGACCACATTGTTTCCGATCTCGCAGTTGTGACCGAAGTGCGCGCCGGCCATGAAAAAATTGTTGTTCCCGAGCCGGGTCACAGAGCCTTCGGCCGTGCCGCGATGAATCGTGACGTGTTCGCGGATCACGTTGCCGTCGCCGATTTCGACCGCGCTGCGCGTGCCGGCCTTGAAGCTCAGGTCCTGCGGGAAGCCGCCGATGATCGCGCCCTGCCCGATCCGGTTGTCCATGCCTAGGCGGACGGCGCCCTCGATCACGGCGTGCGATTGCACGACGGTGCGCGCGCCGATTTCCACCTCGCCGCCGATGACGGCATACGGCCCAACCTCGACCTCTTCGCCGAGACGAGCCGCGGGATCGATGATTGCAGTCGGATGAATCATCAGAGCACGCCCATTTCCTTGAAACTGAAATAGGGCTGCCTTCCCTCGGCTGGCGCGCCGATGATGACGTGGTCGAGGAGCTTGATCTGGAGGAGCTCGGCCGCCTCGCGCAACCTTCTCGTCAGGCTGTGATCGGCCTGGCTGGGGGAGGGATCGCCCGAGGGATGATTGTGCACGACAACGACGGCGTAGGCGGAATAAATCAGGGCGGGGCGAAAGACATCGCGCGGATGAGCGATGCTTTCATTGACGCTGCCTAACGAGACTTCTTCGCTCTTGATCAGGTGGTAGCGGGTGTCGAGGAGGATGATGCGGAGCGATTCCTTGTGCAGCCCCTGCAGCTCGGGTCCGAGCAACTCGTAAACCTCTTCCGGTTTCTCGATCCGGCGGCCGGCAAAATTTTGTTCGGCGAGGCGCCGACCGAGGCCGAAGGCCGCCGCCAGTTGCGCTCCCTTGGCGAAACCCACGCCCTTGATTTTGGCCAGCTCTTTGACTGAGCAGCGACTCAATCGCCCTAACGAACCGTATTCTTCGATCAACTGCCGCGCCACTTCGACGGCGTTGGCGCCCTCGACCCCGGTGCGGAGCAGGATCGCGATCAGTTCCGCGTCGGTCAGCGCGCTCGCGCCGCGGGCGGCGAGCCGTTCCCGCGGCCGGTCCTCTTTCGGCATTTCCCGAATTTTTAGCTGCGCCGTCATTTCGCTCGCGGGCAAGTCCGGCGGTCCGGCAGGGAAATTAGCTCCGCAATTGCTCGAGTAATTCGTGCAGCGCTTCGCCGAGGCCGAAGAGCGCATCGAGATGCTGATTCGTGCCGAGCGGAGCGAGCCCGGCCTGCGCTTCGCGAATCAATTCCGCCGCGGTCTCGATCGATTTATCGAGCGCGCCGTCGGTGGAAGAATTTTGCAGGAGCGCGGTGACTTCCTCCAGCTTCCCCTCGAGGACGAGGGAGCAGCAGCGCTCGCGGTCGAAGGTCGAGGCCGATTCCAGCAGGGTCAGGACGGGCAGGGTGAGCTTGCCCTTGCGCAGATCGGTCCCGAGCGTTTTGCCCGTCTCCGCTTCGCTTCCGGCGACGTCGAGGCAGTCGTCGTAAATTTGGTAGGCCGTCCCGATCCTGGCGCCGAAACTTTTCAGGCGCGCGACCGTTTCCTCCGGTGCGCCGCTGATGACCGCGCCCAATTCCGCGGCGCAGGCAAAGAGCGAGCCGGTTTTCATCCCGATGATCCGGAAATAATCTTCGCGGGAGAGCTGCAAATCGAAGCGCCGCTGGGTCTGGATCATTTCGCCCGAGCAAACCTCCGTCGCGGTCCTCGCGATGGTGCGGCTGATGCGGGTGTCGTCGAAATCGGTCGCGAGATTGAGGGCGTGCGCGAAGAGGACGTCGCCGAGGAGGACGCTGAGCGAGTTGCCCCAGCGCGCGTTCACCGTCGGCTGGCTGCGGCGGCGTTCCGCCTCGTCCATGATGTCGTCGTGCACGAGAGTCGCGAGGTGGATCAATTCCACGATCACCGCGAGATCGACGTGGCCCGAGCCTAACGAACCGGTAGCGCCGCCACTGAGGAGCGCGAGGAGCGGGCGCAGGCGCTTGCCGCCGCCGCCGATAGCGTAGGCGACGTAGCCTTCGATCGCGGGGTCGAAAGCCGCGGTCTGGGCGGTGATGCGCCGATCTACTTCATCGAGCTGTGTTTGGACCGGCTCAAAGACGCGACTCAGCGGGCCCGCCACGCCGTTCGCGGTGGCAGCTGAGTTCGCGGAAATTTTCACAAGCGCAGGATAGAAGGTCGGCTTTTAATGTCAAAGCTACTCGGCCGCCCTTTTACCAGCGGTTGAGCCACTCCTCAGTCCGGTATTTTTCAGCGGCCAACTCGGTGGCTCGTTTCAGGACCGACAACGGGATTTCTGCTCGCTGCACGGTTGGAGCCAGGGCGGCGGCAAATCGTTCGCGAAAGGATTCGTTCAGGCCGGGAACTTGGATGCTGCCCTGGTGCAGAAAACCGCCGCGCGTCCGACGCTGCGCGGCGCCGGCGACCTTGCGTCCGAGCAACATGACGTCGTCGCGCACCGGGTTGGCGAAGCAGGCGTCGGAAACTTTAGGTGCGGCCGCCGCGGCCAGCTCCGCTTCCTCTCCCACTCTGCGCAGGGCATCGCGGATCGCGCCATGGAGAGCGGCATAGATGGTCGTCGGGCCGAGGGCGGCGGCAGATTCGCTCGCCGGGGTCACAAGCGAGTAGGTGAGATCCTCGCCGTGCAGAACACTGCCGCCGCCCGTCCAGCGCCTGACCAGATCGCGGTCTTCCCTTTCCGCGGCAAGGTCGGCAAATTTCCCAAAGTAGCCGAACGAAAGCGATGGTCGCCGCCAGCCGTAGAAGCGCATCGTTGGAATCGTGACTTGCTCGAGCAAAGCTTCGTCGATCGCCATGTTCAGAGCCGCGTCAGCCGCCCCGCGATCGTCATGCACGAGCAGGCGCTCAAACAGCATTGGCCACGATCTGCTCGAGCGCCGCGCGTGGATCGGGCGCGGAGGTGATCGGACGTCCGATAACAAGAAAGTCTGCGCCCGCCTTGAGGGCTTCTGCCGGAGTCATGGCACGCTTTTGATCCGCTGCCGGCGAATCGGCCGGCCTGATTCCGGGTGTGATGATCTTGATTTTGGAGCCATGCGCCGAACGGAGCGCGGCCACTTCGTGGGGGCTGGCCACGATCCCGCCGATCCCGCCCTCCACGCCGAGTTCTGCGAGGCGCAGAACCTGATCCTGCATCGACGAGCAGACGCCCACTTCGCGCAGGGTCGCTTCGTCGGTACTGGTCAAAACGGTCACGCCGAGCAGCAACAGGTCTGGAACAGCGGCGCTCACCGCCGCCTCGATCATGGCGCGTCCGCCGCAGAGATGAATGGTGAGCATTTCCACGCCTAACGAACCTGCGCTCTCGACCGCGCGGTCGACCGTATTGGGGATGTCGTGCAGTTTGAGGTCGAGAAAAATGCGGCCCCCGAGATCGCGCACCGCCCGTACGATCTCTGGCCCGGCCGCGGTGTAGAGTTGCAGCCCGATCTTGAAAAGGCCGGGGTGAGGGGAAAGCCGGCGGACGAGGGAAAGTGCCTCTTCGGCCGTCGGCAGATCGAGCGCGACGATGATCCGTTCGCGCGGTTTGATTTCAGCGGCTTGCCAGTTCATCCGGTTCCACACAGGGTTGCGGGAACCTATGCAGCTTTTCGCGCCCGCGAAGATCAATTTATCGTTCAAGATTCTGCGCCGGCGTGAGGACGGCTTTCATGAGATCGACACCCTGATGGCGCCGATCTCACTCGGCGACGAGCTCACGATCGAGTCTGACGAATCCGAAAGCGGAATCAGGTTTACGACCGACGATCCGACTCTCCCGGCTGGCGAAGACAATTTGGTGGTGCGCGCGGCGCGCAGTTTTTTCGCCGAGATCAAGGAAGACCCACGGGTCCGGATTGAGTTGCGGAAAAAAATTCCGCACGGCGCCGGGCTGGGCGGCGGGAGCAGCGATGCCGCCAGCACTTTGCTGGGATTGAACCGGCTGCATGGAGAACGCGTGGCCCCGACGCGCCTAACCAGTTTGGCGGCTGCCCTCGGATCCGATGTGCCCTTTTTTCTGGCCCAAAGCGCGGCCCGCTGTCGTGGACGCGGAGAGATTGTGGAGCCGATGGCGCGGCTTCCGCGGTTGTCCCTGCTCCTGTTGAAACCGGAGTTCAGAGTATCGACGCCGTGGGCCTATCGGCAGTGGCGCGATTCGCGCCAATTGCCGGGGGTGGACTATGCGCCGCAGCGGTGGGAGGAGTTAGTTTTCGAGAATGATCTGGAACGCCCCGTCTTCGAGAAGCACCTCTTCCTGGCGCATATGAAAACCTGGTTACGCGAACAGCCGGAGGTTGCGGCGGCGCTGATGTCGGGGTCGGGTTCGACCATGTTTGCGGTCTTGCGAGAGGACGCTGACGCGGACGAACTCGGCGCGCGGGCGCAGGCAGAACTCGATCCGCTTCTTTGGTCAAACGCGGTGCGCATGCAGTGGAGCGCTCCGGGGAGCACGGGCTGTTAGCCTGTGGGTGCTGGGTGCCACCCAGCACGAACTTCTGCCGGCTCGATTTCCCGCTACTAGCTACGCCCAAAATCCTGTCCGGCGAGACTCGCCGGACCCATGGGCTGACAGCCCGTGCTCCCCGGAAGAAGAGTCGCGAACTGCGAGCGTCGTTAGGCCAGGAGCCGGTCGAGGTGAGCGACGCAAATCTGCGACCAGGTTTCGAGATTTTCGCGCCGCTCCAGCAACTCGGCCCTGGTCAGGAAAGCGAGATTAGTGATCATCGCTTCGCGCTTCTGCACCTTCGGCTCCTCGAGCCGGAAGATATGGACGACGCCAAGGTGAACGCGGCCGACTTCGGTCGTGTCGTCGTTCAAAAGGGCCACGATCCGATCTTCAAACGGCGTGTCGATTATCACTTCCTCATTAACCTCGCGCTCAACGCCGGCGCGGTAGGCCTGCTCGTCCCAGGCAAAAAGTGATTCGTCCTTATCGTTCATGTGGCCGCCGATTCCGATCGAGCCTTTCGCGACGAGTCGTTGCTCGCCCGCTTTCCTGCCGCGCACGTAGTGCAGAACTCGATCGCCACAGGCCAGGATCGCGTAGGGGATGATCTGTTTGTGGGTCGGGTCGTTCTCGGCGGTGGCTCGGGCCAGGAAATGATTATTCCCGCGTGCCAGGATGGCGTCGAGGTAGCGCTGGGGCTCGAAATTCAGTCCGTGAAAACTGCCGAGCTGATCGAAGAGATTTCGCCTGACGACGAGCACATTTTCGTTAGGCGCACCCATCGTTCGCGCGCTAAAAAGAAAAAGTCGCGCCGATCTGCGGCCCGATCAGGTTCAGGCTTGGATTGGGCTCGGTCTGCCCGGCGTTGGAGAGATGCTGGTAGAGCGCGCCGACGTTCACTTTCCAGTGGTCGTTGATGAGATAATCGACTCCGGCCTGGGTCAAGATATTGAAGGTGAAATCCTGGCCCTGGCCGTTGCGGAATTGATCGGTGCTGTCGATAAATCCGCACCCGACGCCGCCGGAAGCGTAGGGCTGCAAGCGCCAGCCCGGCCGGACAAAAACGTGACGAAAACCGGCCGAGATCCCGAAATAGCGATTTTCCGGGCCGCGAAAAATCGGCTCGGCCATGGCGAGGAGATAGACCTGATTGTAGCCGCGAAAAATGCTGTGCTCCTCCCGGTTTACTCCCCAGCGCAGACGCCCGGTGAAGAATTGAGCGCCGATCTCGTAATTGTTTGGGTTCCCGATAAAACTGAGCAGGTAAGCCGTCTCAGTCGCGAACTCGAGGTGGGGCGGATCGAAGTCGCCGGTTGCGACCACGGCCTTCGCCGGCGCCGGGGCGGTGACTTCTCCGGCCTGGGCGCGATCTCCGAGCAGCAAGGTCGCGCCGGCGATCAGCGTGAGCAGGCAAAGGGTCGGTTTCATAAAAGGGTCGAAGCATATTTCGCCCTGCTGCAATTGCAATCGAGGCGGCATGTCGTCATGTGTCGGTCATGAAAAAGCTTGCCCTCTTCCTTCTCTTGGTTGTCTTCGCGGCCAAGCCTGTCCGGATCGCTGCCGCGGAGGATGGCGCCCAACTGGCCGACGCGGTCTGGAAAGCGAGCGGGGGAGAGAATTGGTCCAAGGTGAAGGCGATCGACTTTACCTTCGCGGTGGAAAAGGAGGGCAAGACGTTGGTTTCAGCCGAACATCACTGGGACGTCACCGCGCAAACCGACCACGTGAAATGGAAAGGTAAAGACGTCACCGTTAACCTGGCCGACCCGGCGAGTGATGAAGATGCGAAAGCGGCCTACGCCCGCTGGGTGAACGACTCCTACTGGCTGTTGGCGCCGTTGAAATTCAAGGAGCGCGGGGTGCAATTCACCGCGGAGGGACGGAAGACGGTCGATGGCGCGGAACGCGAGGTATTGCTCTTGACTTTCGACAAGGTTGGCCTGACCCCGAAAGATCAATACCGGCTCTACATCGACCCGGCGACCAAGCTGCTGGCTTCCTGGGATTACATGCCCGAACCGGGCCAGACGAAGCACGGGACCTGGGAGAATTACCAGAAATCCGGCGGCCTGACCCTGGCGACGGAGCACAAGATGGGAGAGATCGAAATCAAAATCTTGAATCTGAGGGTCACGACTAACGAGTAGCGCGTGCGCTCCCTGGAATCAGCGCTCCACGTCCGATCCTATCCACGACGCGAGATCTTCCGGAAGCCCGGTTTCCCACTCGAATTCTCCTGCGATCCGAAGTCCGGCGGAGTGGAGCGCGTGACGCGGCAGGAGGAGTTCCTTGTTCAGTTCATCCGTCCATCCGGTCTCGATGAAGCGCAGGTAAAGCGCCTCGTTAGGCCCGTAGATCTTGTCGCCCACAATGGCGTGACCGAGATGCGCCAGGTGCACGCGAATCTGATGGGTCCGCCCGGTCCGCGGAATGGCGCGGACGATCGCGAAGCGGGTTCCCTGCCTAACGAAACGATCTTCGACCCGGAAATCGGTCACCGCCGGCGCGCCTTTTGCGTGGATGGTTTGTTTTAGCCAGATGGCGGAATTCCCGTGCTCGCCCTGGCGCGCCAGCGGTGCGTTCACGGTCGTCGCGTCCCATTCCGGCCAGCCCCAGACGATGGCGAGGTATGTTTTCTCGATCAGGCGGCGCTCCATGGCGCGGCCGAAGCGGCGCGCGGTCATGCGGTTTTTCGCGATCAGGACCAGCCCACTGGTCTCGCGATCGAGCCGGTTCACGATCGAAACCTGTCCGCCATTGACCAGCTCAAAAGCGAGCACTTCGCGTAAGGCAGCCCAGAGCGTCGGGGGCCCGTCGGGCTTGCTCGGATGGATAAGGAGAAACGGCGGCTTATCGACCACGAGGTACTCTTCCGTCTCGGCCACGATCCGAAACTTTGGCGGCGTCCTTGCGTGGTCTGTGACCGTAGGTAGATGAACGAACGCCGGCATGATATCCCTGCAAAAAGTTAGTCGCTATTACGAAGCCGGCGAGCGCTCAGTGCACGCCCTCGAGGAAGTATCGCTTCAGATCGGCCGGCACGAGTTTGTCGCGGTCGTTGGGCCGAGCGGATGCGGGAAGAGCACCCTCATGCACCTGATCGCCGGGCTCGATCGCCCGACCGCGGGAGAAATCACCGTCGCCGGCCTTAGCCTAACGACTGCGGACGACGCGCAACTGACCGATTTCCGGCGTCGCCAGCTCGGGCTTGTTTTCCAGTTCTTCAATCTCCTCCCGACAATGAACGCGCTCGAAAACGTGAGCCTTCCCTTGCTCCTGCAGGGTGTTTCCCTGGCCGAGAGCGAGGCGCGGGCACGGGAACTCCTGGGGCTGGTCGGCCTAACGAACCGGGCGACGCATTTCGTGCATCAACTGAGCGGTGGCGAACAACAGCGGACTGCGATTGCGCGCGCTCTGGTGCACCGGCCTTCACTCCTCATCGCGGACGAACCGACCGGCAATCTCGACAGCGCCTCGGCGGAACGCGTTCTTGGACTGCTCCATGAGATTGCGCAGGAGAAGCTCGCCACCCTGATCCTCGTGACGCACAGCGCGGAAGTTGCGGCCGCCGCCTCGCGTTTGATCGAATTGCGCGACGGAAAAGTGATCAGAGACGAACCTTCGGACCCGCGCGCCGTCGGGTAGCGCACACGTCTCGTGTGCTGGCGACGGTGTCCCACCGTCGCGAACTTTCCTGGAAGCAACGCCGTTGATGAGTTCTGCCGCTGAGAAAAGTTCGTCGCGCTGGAACAGCGCGACCAGCACACGAGACGTGTGCGCTACCCAGATCCCACGAGAAGAAGGGAATCTACGGCCCAGTGACCGTCCCGCCGTCGGGCGGCTATTACCAGATCGACGTTGCCCGCTGGCGGTTCCGTGGGATGCGGGAAGCCCCCCGCCCCAATAATGGGGGTGCCCTGCGCAGCGCGCCGGTCCTATGTTAACGTCGGCCGGTATGTCCATTTATCAGCTCGAACGAAAACAGGTCGTGCCGCTGAGCCTCGACCAATGCTGGCGCTTCTTTTCCGATCCGCGCAATCTGCGCAAGATTACGCCGCCCTCGATGAATTTCGTGATCAAGCGCGAACTTCCGCCAGAGGTTTATCCGGGGTTGATGATCGAGTACACCGTTTCGCCATTGTTAGGCATCCCGCTCACCTGGCTGACTGAGATCGTGCAGGTCGATCCGCCGCACCGCTTCGTCGACGAGCAGCGGATCGGCCCTTACCGCATCTGGCATCACGAACATTTCTTCCGCGCCCTGCCTGAGGGCGGGACCGAAGTGCACGATCTGGTCACCTATGTCCCGCCGCTCGGACCTTTCGGCGCGCTCCTCAACCGGCTCCTCATCCGCCCGCAGCTCGAACGGATTTTCGATTACCGCCGGAACCACCTTCCGGATGGCTCTGGTTAAGCGATGGCTTGACCCCATCAGCAAAACCGCTTTACCTAACGTCTTACCATTTCGGAAAGGAAGCGCCTTTGGAACTAAAAGACATCAAAGCCATCATCGACCTGATGAAAAAAAACGACCTCTCGGTGTTCGAGATGGAGAAGGACGGTTTCCGTTTGAAACTGCAGAAAGGGGCGGGCGAACAAACGGTTTTCGCCGCCCCGCCCATGATGCCGCAAACGAGCGCTCCGCCGGCCAACGGCGGAGGGGCAGTTGGCGCGGGCCCGGTTTCCACGACTGGCGCGGCGCCGGCGAGCGATGCGAGCAGGGAAATTCCCTCTCCGATGGTCGGCACCTTTTACCGGGGCGCTTCGCCCGAGTCACCCCCGTTCGTCGAAATCGGCCGGGAAGTGAATGAAGACACCGTCGTCTGCATCATCGAGGCGATGAAAGTGATGAATGAGATCAAAGCCGAGACCAAAGGGGTGATCGCCGAAGTGGTCGCGGAAAACGGCAAGCCGGTTCAGTTTGGGCAGGCTCTTTTCAAGGTTCGTTAGGCTGCGGCGCCGAGCCGGATCGGGATGCCTGCGAGTCGTTCCTGCGCGTTAGATTCATGTTTGAAAAAATCCTGATCGCCAATCGCGGAGAAATCGCCCTGCGCGTCATCCGGGCCTGCAAGGAACTCGGCATTCGCACCCTCGCGGTCTATTCCGAGGCCGACATTGATTCGCTCCACGTGCAGTTGGCCGACGAATCGATCTGCATCGGTTCCGCGCCGAGTTCGGATAGTTACCTGCGCATTGACCGCATTATGAGCGCGGCCGAAGTGGGCGATGTCGATGCGATCCATCCGGGCTATGGGTTCCTGGCCGAAAACGCACACTTCGCCGAGGTCTGCGAGAGCTGCAAAATCAAGTTCATCGGGCCATCGCCGGCCGCGATGCGCGCAATGGGCGACAAAAATTCGGCGCGGGCCGCGGCGCGCAAAGCGGGCGTTCCAGTAACGCCGGGGAGCGACGGAATTGTGGAATCCGAAGCTGAAGCGATCAAGGTCGCAAAAAAGATCGGCTATCCGCTGATGATCAAGGCGGTCTCCGGCGGCGGCGGACGCGGGATGCGCGCGGCGCACAACGAGGCCAGCCTCATCCAGGGTTTTCACGGCGCCCGGGTGGAAGCGGAAAAGGCTTTCGGGAACGCTGAGGTTTACATCGAGAAGCTGATCATCAACCCGCACCACATCGAGTTTCAGATCGTGGCTGACAGCTATGGCCACACGGTGCATCTGGGCGAGCGAGATTGCTCGATCCAGCGGCGCAACCAAAAGGTGATCGAAGAATGTCCCTCACCGCTCCTGAACCCGGCGCTCCGCAAGCGGATGGGTAACGCCGCCATCAAACTCGCGCAATCGGTCGGTTATACGAATGCCGGGACGATGGAGTTTCTGGTCGATCAAAAAGGCGGCTATTACTTCATCGAAATGAATACCCGCATCCAAGTCGAGCATACGATCACGGAAGAAGTTTATGGCTGCGACCTGGTGAAGGAACAAATCCATATTGCGGCCGGCGACAAGCTTTCGCCGCATATTGCCAGGCCGCTTGCTCGTTCCCATGCCATCCAGTGCCGGATCAACGCCGAAGATCCGGCGCGCAATTTCCAGCCCTCGGCCGGACGAATTAATTTCTACTACGCGCCCGGCGGCCGCGGGGTGCGGATCGATTCCCACGCTTATACCGGCTACACCGTTCCGCCTTACTATGACTCCATGATCGCGAAACTGATCGCGGTCGGCGCGACGCGCGAGTCGGCCATCGCCCGGATGCGCCGCGCGCTCGGGGAATATCTCATCACCGGAATCAAGACGACGATCCCGTTCCACAACGCGATCATGCGTAACGCCGATTTCCGGAATGGCCATTACGATACCGGTTTCGTCGATCGGATGATGAACTCGGAAGCGTTCGAGCTGCGGCCGTCCAACGGCAGCCTGAAGGATTGAGCGCGGCGAATGCGCTGCAGCGTGCGCGGCTCTACGCCATCCTCGACCTCGGTTACGTCGCGCCGCAAAGAGCGGAAGCTATTGCGGGCGATCTGATCCGCGGGGGAGCCGATCTGATCCAGCTGCGGGGAAAAAAAGAGAGCGTCGAAGCGCTCGCCCGCCTGGCCGAAAAACTCCACCGCCTAACGAGCAGCGCAGGCGTGCCTCTGATCATCAACGATCATCCTGAAATCGCGCGCGACATTTCAGCGGAAGGCCTGCACCTTGGACAGGACGATCTCGCGATCGCGGCCGCGCATGAGATCGTCGGGCGCCACTGCTGGATCGGCAAGTCGACCCACAGCCTCGCGCAAGCCGTCGCCGCCGTGGCCGAGGGCGCGGACTACATCGGCTTCGGCCCGCTCTTCGCCACCCCGACCAAACCCGATTATGCGCCGATCGGGACGGAAGAGATTGGTCGAGTACATGAATTGGTCTCGCTCCCGATCTTTTGCATTGGCGGAATCAAGCTGGAAAATCTCCGGGTACTGCTGGCGGCTGGCGCGAAGCGCGTCGTCATTGTATCTGGGCTGCTGCAAAGCGCGGACATTGCCGCCGCCACCCGTGCAGCGAAAGAAGTGCTGGCCGGAAAATCAGAAATCAGAAATTAAAAATCAGAAATAGCTCATGTCCGTTCTCGTCGTTGGATCCATCGCGCTCGATACCGTCAAAACCCCAGTCGAAGAACACGCCGATCAGCTTGGCGGTTCCGCTTCCTACGCCGCCGTCGGGGCGAGTTTTTTTGCTCCGGTCAAACTCGTTGGGGTCGTAGGCGATGATTTTCCGAAATCCGAATTCGATTTCTGGAAATCGCGCAACATCGATCCCTCCGGGGTGCAACAGGTGGCGGGCAAGACCTTCCGCTGGTCGGGCGAATACGCCTGGGATCTCAATACCCGCGAAACAAAATCGGTCGCGCTCAACGTCTTCGAAAATTTTTGGCCGGAGCTGCCGGAAAATTTGCGCGAAACGCAGTTTGTCCTTCTGGCCAATATCGCGCCTTCGCTCCAATCCCACGTTCTCGACCAGATGCGCCGGCCGCGTTTCGTCGTGGCGGACACGATGGATCTCTGGATTGAGACGACCCGGAAAGATCTCGACGCCCTCCTCCCGCGGGTCGACCTGCTCATCCTGAACGAGAGCGAAGCGCGAATGATGACCGGCGATACCAGCCTGATTCGGGCGGGGCGTTCGCTCCGGCGGATGGGGCCGAAGTATGTCGCGGTCAAAAAAGGTGAGCATGGCGCCTTGCTCTTCGGGCCGGACGATTTTTTCAGCTGCGGGGCGTATCCGCTGGAGGACATCCATGATCCGACCGGGGCAGGGGACACCTTTGCCGGTGGCCTGGCCGGATATCTCGCTGGGAAGGGGGACGGCGAAGTGGATTTTGCGCTCCTGCGCCGGGCGGTGATTTTCGGAAGCGTGCTGGCGAGTTTTAACGTCGAAGCTTTCAGCCTCGAGCGGCTGCGCAGCCTAACGAGCGAGGAGATCGACGAACGCTACGAAATGTTTCGCCTCATGAGCCAGTTCGAAGTGTTGCCGTAGCTCAGTGGGCGGTTCCGTGCCTTGGGTAGCGCACGCGTCTCGCGTGCTGGCGACGGTGTTCCACCGTCGCGGACTTTTCTACACCGAATCAATCTGCTCTGGAAAGTTAGTCTCACAAGAAGTTCGTCGCGCTGGAACAGCGCGACCAGCACACGAGACGTGTGCGCTACCCGGAGATTTGATTCGCGCGCTCTCTCCTCCTATTGAAACCTGATGGGCAATCTGCAACTCGGCGTGAACGTGGATCATATCGCGACCCTGCGACAGGCGCGTTACGCGACTACGCCGGACTCGAAAAATGCCGAGCCCGACCCGGTGGTAGCGGCCAGCCTTTGCGAGCGGGCGGGCGCGAGTGGCATCACCGCCCACCTCCGGGCCGATCGGCGTCATATGCAGGACCGCGACCTGGAGCGGCTCCGCGCCAATCTCATGACGAAGCTCAACCTCGAAATGGGGAACACTCCCGAGATCATCGATTTTGCGCTTCGCCTGCAACCCGACGAAGTCTGCCTCGTGCCGGAGAACCGGGCCGAGATCACGACCGAAGGCGGTCTCGATCTCGTTAGGCACGAGCGGGAACTGGCTCCGACCATGAAACGGCTGCACGCGGCCGGGATCCGGATCAGCCTTTTTATCGATCCGGAACCGGAACAGATCGATGTCGCGGTTCGGCTCGCGACCGATATGGTCGAACTGCATACCGGCGCTCTCGCCAACGCCTACACGGAAAAGATTGAGCAACAGGAACTCGAGCGGCTGCAGGGGGCGGCGATTCGCGCTTCTAGTTTCGGCCTGCAAGTCAATGCCGGTCACGGCATCAATTACCGCAATATTTCTCTTATCCACCGCATCCCAAATCTGGTGGAGTTGAACGTCGGCCACTCCATCGTAGCGCGGGCGATCTGGGTCGGGCTCGAAAGCGCGGTGAGCGAAATGCTTACCCTGATGCAAAACTACCGGGGATGAGAATTATTGGCATTGGGATCGACCTGGTCGATTGCGCGCGGATCCAAAATTCGATCCAGCGTTTCGGGGAGCGTTTTTTGCAGCGCGTTTTCACAGAGGGCGAGATCGCCTATTCGAACTCGATGAAATTTCCGGCGCGCCATTTCGCGGCGCGTTTCGCGGCCAAGGAAGCGCTCTCCAAGGCTTTCGGCACCGGGATTGGGAAATCGATGGGCTGGCGCGATCTCGACGTGCAAAAAAAGGAGAGCGGCGAACCGTTTGTCGTCCTGAGCGGAGGCGCGGAGAAGATGGCGAACGAACGCGAAGTCGCAAACATCTGGATCAGTCTCAGCCATACGGAAAACAGCGGGATGGCCACGATCATCCTCGAAGCGCACGACCGATGACGATGGAATGTGGGAGGGGCCTTTGCGCCCCGATCTGCTGCGGCGCCTTCCCTGTCGGTGGAATGCCGGCCGGCGAGGTGCTAAGCGTGCGCGAAGAAGATTGAACACCTTGCGCGCGCTGGAAGAAAATCGTAGAAGGGAAACATGTTCCAGAAGGACGCGATCGTGCGGCTCCTGCGCGACAATGACCCGGCCACGGTCGCGCTGCTGAAGGAGCAGTTGATCGAATCCGGGAGCGAGGGCATCGCTGCCTTGCGCGATCTTCTTTCGCTCGACGATGAGGCGGTCACCGCCCACGTCCGCGAAGTGCTCGAAAAAATCGAGACCGACGAGGCGCACGACGACTTGCTCCTCTGCGCGCATCTCTTTCCCGAGCACGGCGACATCGAGGCGGTCTGGTGGCTCCTTACTCTTTGCTTCGAACCGGATGCGCCGGTCGCCAAATTGCGCCGCAAACTCGACGCCTGGGGACGCCGGCTGCGGATGTTGGTTGCGAAGGCGACTTCGAATCGTGAACGGCTGCAGACCCTGACCACATTCATGGCCGACGATCTCGGGTTTCGCGGCAACGCCGAGGAATATTACGACCCGAAAAATTCGCTGCTCAGCGATGTGATCGAGACTCGACTTGGGATCCCGATTTCGCTGGCGATGCTTTATGTGATCATCGGCCGCCGGGCCAACATGCAGATCGACGGAATTAATCTCCCGGGACATTTCATCGCGCGCTACGAAAGGATTTTGTTTGATCCATTTCATCAGGGGCGCATTCTGTCGCGGCCTGATTGCGAGGCGATCCTGGCGCGGCAGCGACTCAAAACACAGTCGAGCTATTTCGCCCCCGCATCGCCGCGCCTGGTGCTGATGCGGATGCTGGCGAACCTGCTTTTCATCTTCGAGCGCTCGGGCGAAAGACAAAAATACGCGCTCGTCATGAGCTGGCTCAAGGCGCTCGATCGCCCCAGGCCGTAATCGGGGTCAGCCGGCTGAACTAAGCAGTCGCTCGAGATTGCTTTGGCGGGCGCACATCAGACGCGCCCTGGCCGCATTGCTGCGCTGGGCGCGGATCCGCTGCCTGCACTTTGGCGCGGCAATTTTTCGCCCCGCCTTTTCAAGCGCGTAAAGAGCGGCACCGCGAAGCGAGGCTTCCTGATCGGCGCAGACGTTCAAATCGCGGCCTAACGAATTCGCAAGAATCTGGAGTGAGGCCGGCGATTGCAGGATGCCGCCCGAGACGACGATTTTCCTGGCCCGGCCAATGGCGCTTTCCAACTGGAGAAGAATTTCCGCCAGGCGATGGCAGACAGCGGCGGTCGCGGCCCATAAAAGATCGGCCGCGGTGGTCGCCTGGATGAGCCCGTGAATGACACCGTCGAGGTGCTCCGGCCAGGTCGGGGCGCGTTCGCTGACCCAAAACGGCAAAATCGTGAGGCCGGCGGTGGCAGGGCTGGCCTGGCGCAAGATTTTTTCGAGGTGGGGTTCGTCGTCAGGCAAACGTAGCTCGCGCAGGCACCAGGTGCGCAGATTGCCGGCATTGCTGACTGCTCCGCCGAGGAGCGCGCGCCGGTCGTCGACCACAAAACGGAAAAGGCCGAAAGGAAGTGCCGCGTCGTCGACGGGAATTGTGCGCACGGCGGCGCTCGTCCCGACATTGATCGCGACCACGCCCCGACCGGTGGCGCCGGAGCCAAGATTGCTGGCTGCGCCATCGCCGATCGCGGGATATACGATCAGGTCCTCCAGCAGCACTTTCTCGCGGAGCGGATTAAGCTGTGCGCTTGTTAGGCCGCAAGCGACGAGCAGCTCCTCGTCCCAATCCCGCCGCTGAAAATTGTAAAGGCCGGTCGCGCTCGCCATCGAGTGGCTGCAGGCGCGGACGTCGAAAATTTCCTCGAAGAGCCACTCCGCGGGCGAGACCCAGCGGGCGACGCGGCGGAAAAGCTTTGGTTGAGTGCGGCGCAGCCAGAGAAGTTTGGCCGGCCAGAAGGAAGCGCGCAGCATGCAGCCGGTTCGTTGCTGGATGGCGCGCTCGTCCAATTTCTTCCGCAACTGCCCCGCGTCCGCGGCGCAGCGGGCGTCGGCCCAGGTGAAGATGGGGGTGAGCGGTTGGCCGGTGCGGTCGAGTCCGAGCAGACTGTGGCAAAAGCCGGAGCCGGCGACCGCGGTGATTCGTCTTTTCGTTAGGCGGCGGCTATGACGGAGGCACTTCCGCGTCGCCCGCAGAAGAACCTGCGGATCGAGTTCCGCGCCGTGCTCCGAGGAATGTCGCACGCGGTAGACTTGGGCGGCGTTGGAGCGGGGGACGCGTTGCGCTTTCTGGTCGAAGAGCGCGGTCCGCACGGAAGAAGTGCCAATGTCGATGGCGAGCACGACCGGTTTGGTTAGGCGACGAGACATGAGCTAATTAAAATCGCGTTCCAGATCAGTTTAAGCTTTATCTACTGAGCCGCGGCCGGGAAAGTTCTTCCCGGCTCCAGCCGGCAAGCCACTCTCGATGTCCAAACTAATCTTTGCTGCGCTCGACAGCAGCGCGAAAGAGCGGCCCAGCGCGAGCGCTTCCTCCTATTCATGAGCATGAAGGCGCTTTTTTTGACGAATGAATATCCGCCGGACATCTACGGCGGGGCCGGGGTGCACGTCGATTACTTGTCGCGTGAACTGGCGAAATTGATGGCGGTGGAGGTGCGCTGCTTTGGCGACCAGAAATCGTTAGGCACAAATCCCGAGGTGCGCGGATTTGAGCTGAAGGCGAATGATTATACCTGCCCGCCGCAGTTGCGTTCGGTCTTCGGCGCAGTTCAGCGGTGTCTCGATTTCAACACCGTCGACATCACCGCCGATCTCGTCCATTGCCATACTTGGTACAGCCATTTTGGCGGGGTCCTGGCGAAGTTGAACTACGGGATTCCGCTTGTGATCACGGTGCATTCGCTCGAACCGCTCCGGCCGTGGAAACGCGAGCAGCTTGGAGGAGGTTACGATTTTACCGTCTGGCTGGAGAAGACTGCGCTCGAGATGGCAGACGCGGTCATCGCGGTCTCGAACGGGACAAAGGCCGACTTGGAACGCCTCTTCGAGATCAAGCCGGAGCGTCTGCACGTCATCTATAACGGGATCGATCTCGACGAATATCGGCCGACGAAGAAGACCGATGCGCTGGTTCGGTATGGCATCGATCCGAAGCGGCCATACCTGCTTTTTGTGGGACGGATCACGCGACAGAAGGGGATCACTCATCTCGCCCGCGCCATCCCCTACATGGATCCGGATTTTCAAATCGTGCTCTGCGCGGGCGCGCCGGACACCCCGGAGATCGCAGCGGAAATGAAGGCTGCGGTCAGTGCCGCCCAGGAGAAACGGGGAGACATCATCTGGATCGAGGAAATGGTCGACCAGGAAACCGTGCACCAGCTTTACGCCGGGGCGTCGGCCTTTTGTTGTCCTTCAATTTATGAACCGTTTGGAATCATCAATCTCGAGGCGATGGCCTGCGAGACGGCCGTGGTGGCGAGCGCGGTGGGGGGGATAAAAGAAGTAGTGGTCGACGGCGAGACCGGATTTCTCGTCCCGGTCGAGCAGATGACGGAGAGCCCGTCTGAACCGACCAATCCGGAGAAGTTCGAGCGCGACCTCGCGGCGCGGATCAATCAACTGATGGCGGACCCGGCCTTGCAGAAGAAATTCGGGAAGGCGGGGCGGAGACGGGCCGAGGAAAAGTTTGGCTGGGCCGCGATCGCGCAGGAAACCAAGCGGCTCTACGAATCACTGTAGAGGTTTCGCTCTGTGAAACGCGAGCGACGTTCAACTGGGCAGGGGACAACGCGCGTTTCGCAGAACGAAACGTCTCCCCTGTCGTTATGCGCGCCTCCGTGTAGGTTGCGGCGGTGTTTGTCGATCGGATCAAGATCTTCGCCAAGGCGGGAGATGGCGGACGCGGGTGCGTCAGTTTCCGGCGCGAGAAATTTGTGCCGCGAGGCGGTCCGGACGGGGGCGATGGCGGGAAGGGTGGCGACATTATCCTGCAGGCGGACGAGCATACCGACAATCTCACGAGTCTTTTCTACGAGCCTCTCCTCAAAGCGAAGAAAGGCTCCCACGGGATGGGCAAACAGATGCATGGCCGGGGCGCGCCGGACAAAATCGTGAAGGTCCCGGTTGGAACGGTCGTGCATCGGATGAATTCGTTAGGCGATCCGACTGCTTTTACCGATTCAGCCGAACCGATTGTGCCGTCTCCCGAGACGGAGGCCGGCGGGAAGCTCGAACAAATCGCGGATCTGGCCCGGCCTAGCGACGAGTTTATTTTGTGTCACGGAGGCAAAGGGGGAAAAGGAAACGTCCATTTCAAGAGCTCGCGTAATCGTGCTCCCCGTGAATACACGGAAGGCGAGGAAGGCGAGGAAGGGCATTTCATTCTCGAATTGCGGACGATCGCCGACGCCGGGTTGGTCGGTTATCCCAACGCGGGCAAGTCCACTTTGCTGCGGCGAATCTCAGCCGCTCATCCCAAGGTTGCGCCCTATCCGTTTACGACTTTGCACCCGATGATCGGGGTGGTGGAGTTCGATGATTTCCGCCGCGCGACGGTCGCGGATATTCCGGGGCTGATCGAAGGGGCGCACCAGAATCTCGGCCTCGGGCACGCCTTTCTCCGGCACATCACACGCTGCCGCCTGCTGCTCTTCGTGCTCGACATGGCCGGGAGCGAGGGCCGCCACCCGATTGAAGATTTGCAGCATCTGCGGCGCGAGATCGCTCTCTATGACGCGCGTCTCTCGCTTCGTCCGTGGTCGATTGTGGCGAACAAAATGGATTTACCAGAAGCGGCCGAGAACCTGGACGCGGTGCGCCGCCGTTTTCCTGATCGTCAAATCTTGCCGGTCTCGGCCAAGGAAAAAGAGGGGATCGAAGAGCTCAAAAATGCGCTCGACCGGCGGCTGCAGGAACGGGATTTCGAGGAAGTTAATTCCCCGATTTCTTCTTATGCCGGGGCCGTGAGTGGCGGGAAAAGCGATTAAAGTTAGACAAGGGAAGCGAATGCGTTATCAGTTCACGACTTTCTGGCGCAACCACACGGGTGTTCCCCAATAGTTATGTCGAAATTGGTCGTCGCAAGTTACTGCACAACTTTCCTGAAATCGGAGATGCTCCACATCTACCGGCAGGTGACCGGCCTGCGCGACGTGCAGACCTTCGTCATGACGAAGAAGAAGCAGAATACCGACCGGTTTCCCTTCGATGATATCGAAGTCATCCCGGCGCCGCGCCCGAACCTCTTCCGGCATGGCTGGCTGAAGTTTGTCGAGCGCCAGCCGCCGATCGTCTATCGGGGCGAATACCAGTTGCTGGCCAATCTGCTGGAACGCCGTGGCGCCGACGTGATGCACATTTATTTCGGCCATACCGGCGTGCATCTTCTTCCCTTTATCCAGTGCTGGGCGAAGCCGTGCATCGTTTCTTTCCACGGCGCTGACGTGATGTTGAAGGCCGAAAGCCCCGATTACGCGGCGAAGTTAAAGAAGGTTTTTCAATCCGTCCCGCTCGTCCTGGCCCGCTCGCGTTCCCTCGAGCGCCGGCTCATCCGGTTGGGTTGCCCGGCGGAGAAGATTCGAATCAACCGGACGGGAATTCCCTTGTCTCAGTTTCCGGTGGCCCGCCGGAAAGCGCCCGTCAATGGGCAATGGAAATTTCTGCAGGCCTGCCGCCTGATTCCAAAAAAAGGCCTAACGACTTGTTTGCGCGCCTTCGCTCTTTTTCATCGGGAAAATCCGCGGTCGGAGCTGCTCATCGCGGGGAAAGGCCCGCTGCAGCCGGTGCTCGAAGCGCTGGCGGTGCAGTTGGGTGTGAGCGAGCACGTTCACTTTACGGGCTTCCTTTCCCAGCAAGCGCTCCTCGAGTTGTATCACAGCTGCCACGTTTTTCTCCATCCGAGCGAGATGCCGGCGGATGAAAATCAGGAGGGAATTCCGAATTCCATTCTCGAAGCGATGGCGACCGGCATGCCGGTGCTGGCGACGCGGCACGGCGGCATCCCCGAGGCGGTGGAAGAGGGGCGCTGCGGAGCGCTCGTCGAAGAGCGTAATTATCAGGCGTTGGCCGCGGAAATGAAAAAGATCACGCGGGAGCCCTATTCCTTTTCGGAAATGGGTCTGCTGGCGAGCGAATCGGTGAGCGCGCATTTTGAGCAGCGCTTGCACATCGCGCAGTTGGAAGCCCACTACCGCGAAGCGGTTGAACTCGCTGAGGAGGCGGAGGCGCGCGTCCAGACGGAGGCGCCGGTGGTGGCACCGCCGTTTCAGCAGGAACGCGTCCCGGCAAAGTAGGGACGCGAAGTCGCTTTTCGGCGCAATTTTCGCGGAAAAAAAACTCCGGAAAGTCGCTTGTCAGCAGCGGTAACATGCTCTTCTGTATGCGCGACGTAAGCGGCCTTGAGGCACGAGCGTGTTCCGTCGGGAGCATGTCGCGCCTGACCGGCATCCGGATCGCCGCTTCCCGAACCCATCGATGTTGCACCGCTATTTTCGTTTGCTGCCGCTGTTGCTGAGCGTTTTTTGTCTGCTCGCGTGTGGCAATTTCGCGGCCACCGTGGGCGCAGCTGAGATCGCACCGGCTTCCGGTGCGGCGGTGGAAAAAGAGGAGTCGCTCTCGTTGAAACCGGAAGTGCTCCTCCAGATCGGCGAATTCACCGTCACCAACTCGATGCTGGTGACCTGGATCGTGGCCGGGGGAATTATTGTTTTTGCGCGAGCTGCGACGCGCAAGGTGAAACCGGTTCCGAGTGGTGCGCAAAATTTCTGGGAGTGGCTGGTGGAAAGTCTCTACAACTTTCTCGAGAACATCATCGGGCGGGAGCTCGTGCAAAAAACGTTTTGGTTTTTCGCCACGATCTTCATTTTCATTTTGTTCGTCAATTGGTTCGGCTTAATCCCCGGCGTCGGCACGATCGGCTGGGGACACAACGATCCGACGACGAATGCGTTTCATGTCGATCAACCGCTTTTGCGCGGAGGAAATGCCGACCTCAACATGACCTCGGCGATGGCGCTAATCTTTTTCGCGCTCTGGATTATATGGGCGATCCAGGCGAATGGCGTCGGTGGATTCCTGCTCCACATTTTTGGGCCCAAAGGAGAGACCTCCGGCGTTCTGAAACTCGTCATGATTGTGATCTTTTTCATGGTCGGATGGCTTGAGGTCGTCTCAATTTTGTTCCGGCCGATCTCCCTCAGCTTTCGGCTTTTTGGGAATGTTTATGCCGGTGAAAGCATTCTGGAAGCAATGTCTCACATGGTGCCCATGCTTGCCTGGCTGATTCCGATTCCATTTTATTTTATGGAGGTCATGGTCGGGCTCGTGCAGGCACTCGTCTTCATGTTGTTGACGGCTGTTTTCACCCTCTTGATTGCAAAACATGATCCCGGGCAGGAACGGCACGCCTGAAAATTTTTAGCGATCCGAGCGCGAAAACCCGCGCTGGCGCTGAACGATAACCAAAGAGAAAACTATGATATTACCATTACTGGCAGAGATGAGCGGAAGCATTCACGTGGGCCTCGCCGCCATGGGCGCGGGCATTGGCGTTGGCCTGACCGGCCTCGGCGCGGCCTCGGCGGTCGGGCGTAATCCAGGCGCGGCGACGCCGATCCTGGTGCAGGCGATTTTGGCCATCGCATTCACCGAAGCGATCGTCTTCTATGCGCTCTACCTGCTGCCTCATTAAGACGTCGCGCGCGTGGCCGGCAACGGCTCCGTCTTTTCGCAAATTGATATGGCTTTCATTCTAGTCCTCGCGCAATCGAGTGGTGGCGGCATTGTCGATTCGGCCCGGGAGATCGGCGAAACTTTCGGCTGGGATCTGCGGCTGTTCCTTTCGCAAGTCGTCAGCTTCATCATCGTGGCGATGGTGCTGAAACGATTTGCCTACAAACCGATCCTGGCAGTCTTGGAAGAGCGCCGGCAGCGAATCGCCGAAGGGCTTTTGAATGCCGACAAAATCAAGCAGCAACTCGCGGAAAGCGAGCAGCGCTACCAGGAAATCCTGG